>NZ_JBNAIL010000001.1:0-52555 GCF_052048195.1 Candidatus Pelagibacter sp. HIMB123
AACTTATCAACCCTCAAATAAAAAAAGAGCTCGAAAACACGGATTTCGTTCAAAAATGAAAACTAAAGGTGGTAAAAAGCTTTTGGCTAGAAGAAGAGCAAGAGGAAGAAAATCACTAACTGTTTCTGTATAGAATAATGAAAAGCAAAATACTTGCTCTTTCAAAAAACGAAGAATTTAAAAATTTACTTAAACAAAAAAAGATTACCAATAAATATGTAAGTATTTTTTTTGGAAAATTATTAAATAAAGATAAAAAAAGACTAAATATCAGTTTTGTGACTAAAAAAAAAATTGGTAATGCGGTAAAGAGAAATAAAATTAAAAGAAGATTAAGAAACATTATGAATGAAGCTGTTAAAAAAGTAGAGATAAACTTTGATTATTCATTTCTTGTTATAGCTAAGTCTTCTATGCTAAATAATGAATACAAAATTATAAAAGAAACTCTTTTTCAGGATTTTGCAAAAATAAAATAATGAATATAATTACTTTAATTTTAATTAAATTTATCAAAGCATATAAATATTTAATTAGTCCATTATTGGGTCATTCTTGTAGATATTTACCAACATGTTCTGAATACAGCATAGATGCTTTAAAAGAGTACGGTTTTTTTAAAGGTTTATTTATTAGTATAAAAAGAATTTTATCCTGCCATCCAATAAAATTTTTAGGGGGTGGCGAAGGGTTTGATCCAGTTAAAAAAGAAATAAAAGATAATAAATAATGGAAACTAGAAATATAATTGCTGCCATAAGTTTATCAGCTGCTGTAATTATATTATACTCGCTATTTTTTGCACCACCTCCTGTAACGAAAGAAAATTCAGCTGAAAAAACTAAGACTGAACAGAATTCAGATGCACCCAGTCTTGATCAAAAAGAAAATGTAACTGAAATTTCTCGAGAAGAAGCGTTACAACAAAGTGAAAGAATTCAATTTGAAAACCAAAGTATTGTTGGGTCTATTTCTTTGAAAGGAGCTGCAATAGATGATCTAACTTTCAAAGAATATAATGTTAGTTTGGAAAGTGATGAAAAAGTAAAATTTCTTGCACCACGAAGCTCTAAAGAAGGGTATATAATAGAAAGTGGTTTTATCACTACTGATAAAAATATCGATATTCCAAATGCAGATTCAATTTGGTCAGTTTCTGGAAATAATAAATTAACTGATCAATCTCCTATAAAACTAAGTTGGACTAATGATCAAGGCATCACTTTTGAAAAAGAAATTGCATTAGATGATAAGTTTTTATTCACAATAAAACAAAGAGTTATAAATTCTACTGATAAAAACTATGACTTCTATTCTTATGGACAAATTATAAGAAATCAAATCCCAGAAGGTTTAACCGATTTTTACATTCTTCATGAAGGCCCTATCGCTACATTAGACGAGGAATTAATTGAGGAAGATTATGACGATATTGAAGAGAAAAAATTCTCAAGAACTGCCCAAAAAGGATGGTTAGGTCTAGGAGATAAATATTACATATCAACTCTAATTCCACCAAGAGAAAAAGAATTTAAAACTACGATGGATTACAAAAACAAGTACAGAATAAACTTTGTTACAACAGAACCATTAGAGTTAACTGGAAACTCTTCTATAGAAGAAAACTTGCAAGTAATAGTAGCTGCAAAAAGAGTTGATGTAATTGATGGATACGCAGAATCATTAAAAATTGATAAATTTGATCTTACGATTGATTGGGGATTCTTATACTTTTTAACACGTCCTTTGTTTACTGCTTTAGAATATTTCTTTAAAATATTTGGTAATTATGGATTAGCAATTATCGCTGTTACCGTTTGTATTCGTGTAGCATTTTTTCCACTTGCTAATTTTTCATTTAGAAGCATGGCTAAAATGAAAGCTCTTCAGCCTGAGATGGCAAGACTTAAGGAAGTACACAAAGATGACAAGATGAAATTACAACAAGCAATGATGGCTCTTTACAAGAAGGAAAAAGTAAATCCCATGTCTGGATGTTTGCCAATTCTAATTCAAATACCTGTATTTTTTGCTTTGTATAAAGTTTTATTTGTAACGATAGAAATGCGTCATATGCCTTTTTATGGATGGATCCAAGATTTAAGTGCTAAGGATCCTACTTCAATATTTAATTTATTTGGATTGTTTCCTTATGACGTACCTTCTTTCCTTGTAATTGGAGCATGGCCAGTTGCTATGGGGGTATCAATGTGGGTGCAACAAAAGTTAAATCCAGCTCCAACAGATCCAATGCAAGCAAAAATATTTATGTTCTTCCCTTTATTTTTAACAGTAATTCTTGCGCCATTCCCAAGTGGGCTAGTAATTTATTGGACAGTTAACAACATTTTAACAATGGCTCAGCAGGTTGTAATAATGAAACGTACAACAGTTAAAACTGTAACCTAATTAAAAAATAATAAATGGACCTTGAAAAGATATTACCTAAAGATGGGCCACCAATTAATGAAGTAACTAAATATATTGAAAAATATAAAAATGATTTAATAGTAATTAAATACGGTGGAAATGTTTTAATTGATAGAAATGTATTTAATAATTTTATAACTGATCTTAGTGTTTTAAATAAATTAGGCCTTGCAACTGTGGTAATTCATGGTGGTGGACCTAGAATTAAAAGAGAGCTAGAAAAATCAAATATTCAATCAAAATTTATAAGAGGACTAAGAGTAACTGATAAAAATATAATTGATATTGTTGAATCTGTTTTGATTGATTTTAATAATGACATTGTTAATTCTTTAAAAGACAAAGGCACAGAGGCAATCTCTATTCACACAAAAAATAATAATGTTATAAAAACTATACCAGAAGCAGAAGAGCTAGGATTTGTAGGAATACCAAATGAGATTAATAATGAACAAATATTAAATATAATTAATCAAAATAAAATTCCTATAATTTCTCCATTAGGATTAGGTAAAGAAAACCAAACATTTAATATTAATGGAGACACAGCTGCGATGGCCATAGCAAAATCTTTAAAATCAAGAAGACTTTTATTGATGACAAATGTGAATGGTGTTCTAGATAAAAATAAAAAATTAATAGAGGAAATTTCTTCATCTGAGGTTCTTGAGATGATTAAAGATGAAACTATCACAGAAGGTATGATACCTAAAATAAACGCTTGCTTAGACGCTGTAAATAATGGTGTAACAGCAGTTGGTATAATTAACGGTACAAAACCACATTCATGTTTATGGGAAATATTCTCTGACAAGGGCTCTGGGACTCTAATAAGACAATGAAAGAGTTAAAAAATATCAAAAACATATTATTTGATTGTGATGGAGTGCTCTATAGTGATCTTGAAGGAGTATTTGGTCAAGTAAGTAAAAAAATGACTCAATATATTTCGAATAAATTAAATGTAGATTTAAAAGAGGCAAAAGAATTACAAACAAATTATTTTCATAAATATAACACTAGTCTTAATGGTTTAATGATACATCACGATATACCTCCAAGAGAATTTTTAGACTACGTGCATGATATTAATTTAGATTTTTTAGAAAAAGATACTGCTTTAAGGAATGAGCTTGAAAATATTAATCTAAACAAATTTGTGTTTACAAATGGTAGTAAAGAACATGTTAAAAATATTACTACTCACTTAGGAATTGATGATCAATTTGACGGTGTATTTGACATTGTTGATGCTGAGTACAGTCCAAAACCTGAGGCAAAAGCATTTGATCTGATGGTCAAAAAATTTCAAATTGATCCAACAGAGACACTCTACATTGAAGATATTGCAAAAAACTTATCAATCGGAAAAGAAAGAGGAGCAAAAACAGTTTGGTTAATCAATGACGAATACTGGGGGAAAAAAGAGTCTGATGAAGAGTATATTGATTACAAAATAGAAAATCTTTCTTTATTTTTAAAAGAAATAAGGTTATTAAAAAACTCATAAAAATTATGAGTATTGAAAAAATTATAAATGAAGCTTGGGAAAATAAAGACCAAGTAAACCAAAATTCTGATAAATCTTTAAAGGATGCTGTTAATCAAATTATTGATGATTTAGACAGTGGAGAAGCAAGAGTAGCTGAAAAGATCAATGGTGAATGGGTTACTCATCAACATCTAAAAAAAGCTATCATGTTAAGCTTTAGAATGTATCCAATGGAAAATTTAAATGGTCCATACAGTAGCTGGTATGATAAAGCTCATTTACTGAAAGGAAAAACAGCTGGATGGACAAAAGAAGATCATGAAAAGGCTGGTTTTAGAATGGTACCTAATTCACCAGTAAGAAAAGGATCATTCGTTGGAAAGAATGCGGTTTTAATGCCATGCTATGTAAATATTGGTGCATATATTGATGAAGGAACAATGATGGATACATTTAGTCGTGCAGGAAGTTGTTGTCAGATTGGAAAAAATTGTCATATCTCAGCTGGTACGGGAGTTGGAGGTGTATTAGAACCTGCTCAAGCATTACCAACAATTATTGAAGATAATGTTTTTTTAGGAGCAATGTCCGAGGTAGTAGAAGGTGTAATAGTTGGAGAAGGTTCTGTTCTAAGTATGGGAATGTATATTGGACAATCAACAAAAATTGTGAATAGAAAAACTGGTGAAATAACTTATGGAAAAATTCCACCTTATTCAGTAGTAGTTCCAGGATCCTTGCCTGATAAAAACAATCCACAAGCACCATCTTTATATTGTGCAGTAATAATTAAACAAGTTGACGAAAAAACAAGATCGAAAACATCAGTTAATGATCTTTTAAGAGAATAAAAATGCAAAAAATTAATGAACTTCAATTAGCAAAAGAGCTAATTAGGTTCCCATCTGTTACAAAAACTGATGCCGGTGTTATTAAATTTTTAGAAAAAAAATTAAAAAAAATCGGCTTTAAAACTAAAATTCTCGAGTTCAAAGATAAAAATAGTTATCCTGTAAAAAATCTTTACGCAAGACTTGGTACCGCAAGTCCAAATTTTTGTTATGCAGGTCATTTAGATGTAGTACCACCTGGTAATTTGAATGATTGGACTGTTAATCCTTTTAAACCTGCTGTTAAGAAAGGATACTTAATTGGTAGGGGTGCAAATGATATGAAAAGCTCAATAGCTGCATTTGTTACCGCGGTAGGTAACTTTTCTAAGAAAAACAAAAAATTTGGTGGCTCAATCAGTCTTTTAATTACTGGAGATGAAGAAGGAATTGCAATTAATGGGACGAAAAAAGTTGTTGAATATTTGAGGAAAAGAAAAGAAAAAATAGATTTTTGCTTAGTAGGAGAACCTACGAATCCAAATAAATTAGGAGAAATGATTAAAATTGGTCGTAGAGGTAGTATGACTGGAAAATTATCTATCATTGGTATTCAAGGTCATGTAGCTTACCCTAACAAAGCAAACAATCCATCAACAGCTTTAGTCCAAATACTCAAAAAGTTAAAAGAAGTTAAATTTGATAAAGGAACAAAAGATTTTCAACCTACAAATTTAGAAATAACAAAAATTAACATTGATAATTCAGCTGATAATGTAATTCCAGGATTAGCTAGTGCATCCTTTAATATTAGATTTAATAACAAACACACATCTTACAAATTAAAGAACAAAATTAATAAAGTAATAAAACAAATTTGTAGTAAAAATAAATCAAAATATAAAATTGAATACAGTGTTTCTGGTGAAGCCTTTTTGACTAAACCTAACAAAACCACATTTATGATACAAAATACAATTAAGAAAATTACTAAAATTAAACCTAAACTATCTACAACTGGTGGTACGTCAGATGCCAGATTTATAAGAAAAATAGCTCCATGTTTAGAATTTGGGTTAGTAGGAAAAACTATGCATAAGGTAGGAGAATGTGTGTCATTATCCGATTTAAAAAGATTAACTTTAATTTATACTAAAATCTTAGATAATTACTTTAAGTGAAAACTGGCTTAATTACATCAGATACATCTCAAAATCATGATACAGGTCCTGGGCATCCAGAACAAATAGCAAGGGTATCAGTCATAGTAGAAAATTTTAAAAAGCTTAATAATAAAAATCTTATATGGAAGAAACCATCTAAAGTTTCAGATGATATTCTATTAACCACACATGAAAATAATTATTTAAATTTAGTAAAAAATTCTTTCCCAAAAAAAGGTTTTTCTTCACTTGATGGCGATACAATCATTTCACCTGGAAGCAAAGACGCAACCTTCGATGCAGTTGGATCAATAATTGCTGCAATTGATGGGGTGGAAAAAAAAGAATTTAGAAATGCATTCTGTAGTGTTCGACCTCCTGGACATCATAGTTCACAAAATAAGGCTGCTGGTTTTTGCATTTTAAATTCAGTGAGTATTGGTGCAAATTATTTGTTGAAAAAATATAAATATAAGAAAGTTGCAATAATAGATTTTGATGTACATCACGGTAATGGAACACAGGATATTTTTTATGAAAATGAAAATGTTCTTTTTATATCAACTCACCAATATCCCTACTACCCAGGAACTGGTTCAGAACAAGAAAGAGGTAAATTTAACAACATCTTTAATATACCTTTGCCAGCTGGCATAAGTTCAGAGGAATATTTAAACGTATTTGACCGTGTATTAAGAAAATTAGAAGAGTTTAGACCAGAGTTTATATTGATTAGCGCTGGTTTTGACGCCCATGAAGATGACCCTCTCGCTCAATTTAATTTAAAAACAGAGGATTATTTTACTATTACTAAAAGAGTATTAGAGACTTCTAAAAAGTTTTGTAATGGAAAAGTTGTTTCAATTTTAGAGGGAGGTTATGACCTAAATGCACTTCGAGACAGCACTAAAAGACACGTTGATGCTCTTTTAGAATTTAATTGATAATTCTTAAGAAAACTCTAAATAAAAAATCTTCATGAAATTATATAAAATAAAAAAATCTGGAATTGATAATAAAGGTAGAGGGCTTTATGCAACTCGTGACATTAAAGAGGGAACCAAAATAATTGATTATGTTGGAAAACTTATAACAAAAAAACAAACACAAGATTCTGATAAGTACGATAATAGTAAACCAATATATTTATTCACAATAAATAAAAGATACGATCTAGATGGGGATTTTCCATGGAATACTGCAGGTTTAATTAATCATTCTTGTGATAATAATTGTGATTACGATGGAAAGGGATTGAAAATTTGGGTCAAAGCAATCAAAGATATTAAAAAAGGTGAGGAGTTTACCTGTGATTATGGATTTGGTTATGATGAAAACTACAAACAATTTCCTTGTAAATGTAAATCAAAAAACTGTTGTGGTTATATTGTAAGAGCTGAGTCTAGATGGCGAATAGATAAAAAGTTTGCTATGAGCAATAAAAATAAATTAATAAAGAACTCTAAATAAAAATAAACCACTTGGTGGTGCTGGAGGGGCACACAGCGTTCTTTTTTTTGACTTAAATCTCTTTTCAAAAGTTTTCAAATCCCATTTAGTTTCTCCCAAGTATTTTAAACAACCAACCATAGATCTAACCTGATGTTGCAAAAATGATTGCGAACTAAATTGAAATTCAATTTTATTTTTTGATGATTTAATTTTAATTGATTTAATAGTTTTAATTGGACTCTTAGCGTGACAGCTTGAAGATCTAAAAGTTGAATAATCATTAGTTCCTAATAACTTTTTTGCACCCTTTTTCATTAATTCTAAATTTAAAGGCCTACGAACATGCCATGCTCTATTTTTTTCAATTATTGGTTGGCTTATTTGATTAAAAATAAAGTATTTATAAATTCTTTGTTTTGCTGAAAATCTCGCATGAAATTTATTATTTCTTTTTTTAATATTTTTAATTGCAATGTCTTTTAAGTTCAAAAAATGATTAATGGATTTTAAAAATTTAATTTTATCGGTTATTTTATTTTTGCAATCAAAGTGTGCAGATTGCTCAAATGCATGAACCCCTGCATCAGTTCTTCCTTGACCATGTAAAACAATTTTTTCTTTTAATAATTTTGATAATTTTTCTTGAATTAATCCTTGAATTGTTGGGCCCTTTTTTTGAATTTGCCATCCTCTAAAATTTGTTCCCACATACTCAATAAGTATTTGATATCTATTCATTATATAAATGAACCCTTTTTAATTTGTGTTCCTAAAACAAATTCTCCAATACTTTGAGGCTTTTTTCCTTGTCTTTGTATTTCTTTAATTTTTATTGATTTTTTGTCTCCACACGAAATTTCTAAATAGTCAGATAAAACCTCACCTGGTTTTCCTTGCGCTTGTCCAATTTCTGCTTTTAATATTTTATATCTCTCACCGTTAAACATGAAATAAGCTCCCGGAACTGGATATAGTCCATTTATTTTACCAATTATAATTTTAGCATCCTCTTTCCAATTAATTTGCCCCTCTATTTTTTGAATTTTTGATGCGTATGTTGCTGATAAGTGATCTTGCTCTATAAAGTTTGCTTTATCCTCATATATATCATCTATATTATCTAAAATTTTCTCTGCAGCCAAACTTGATAGCTTTTCATTAATATCTTCAGCATTTAAATTATTTTCGATATTAATTTTATAAATATTACATACCGGCCCTGTATCTAGTTCCTCCCCTATTTTCATAATACTAATTCCTGTCTCTTTATCTAAATTCATAATTGATCTTTGAATAGGGGCAGCGCCTCTCCACTTTGGAAGAATAGATGCATGTATATTAATAAATCCTTTTTTAGTTAAATTTAAATATGACTTAGGTATAATTTGACCATAAGCAACAACTATTGCCAAATCTGCCTCTAAAGATTTAAAATATTCTAATTCATCTAAATTTTCTTTTAATGAATTTGGTGTTCTAAATTCTATATTTAAAGTCTCAGAAATTAATTGAATTGGTGACTTGTTAATTTTTTGACCTCTTTTAGATTTTTGAGGTGGTTGTGTATAAACACAAGAAATAGGATATCCATTTTGATAAAGTGATTTTAAAATTGGAACAGCGAACATGGGAGTACCCATAAAAACTATTTTTTTTAGCATTGATTAAGCTTCTACAGAAGTGGATTTTAATTTTGATAATTTTTTGATTATCATTGATCTTTTTAATTTTGAAAGATAATCAATAAATAGGATTCCCTCTAAATGGTCCATCTCATGCTGAATACATGTTGCCAGAAGACCATCAGCCTTTAGTAATTTCTTTTCTCCATCGTAATCAAGATATTCTACTTCACACTTACTAGGTCTATCTATTTCTGCAAACTGATTTGGCACAGAAAGACATCCTTCTTCATAAGTTGCTTTTTCTGGATCTTTATTTTTGATAACCGGATTTACGAAATATCTTGGCTCTTTTTTACTCTCATCTTTACTTATATCCATCACAATAATTCTCTTTGGTACACCAACTTGTATCGCCGCGAGACCAATTCCGTTTGCGTCATACATTGTCTCTAGCATATCATCCATTAATTTTTGTTCTTCTTTACCAACAGAATTTACTGGTTTAGATATTTGCCTAAGTAATTTATTAGGTTCTGTTATTATAGTTCTGATAGCCATAACTTGATTTTATTATAATTTTTATACTTTTAAAGGAAGAACTTTTAGCAATAGTTTATTTCTAATTAAATCAACATTTAATTGATTTAAAGTGTTGATAATAAAATAAACTGTATCTTCATCAATATTTTCAATTTTGTCAGGTCCAATTACCTCAATTATTCTCAACAATGCAGCACCTATCTCATTATTATCTATCATTGTTTGAATATCAGCAGGCATTTCTGATTGCTTCACCTCATATAGACTGTCATATTTTTTTGAAATTTTAACTCCATCAGATTTAAGTGCCTCTAAAAAAATTATATCTTTTTTTGATAAAAAATATTTTTTATCTTTTTTTATTTTCTTTAAAAATTTATCTAGATCCTCTTCAATTTTAGATTTTGCATAATCCCCATTAAAATAATTTATAAGTTTTGATTGATGTAAAATTTTACTATTATATTTAATCTTTTTATCTGCCGTCTCTTTCTTATTTAGATTGCTATTATAAAATGTTGTAAAATTTGATGGCACATCCTCAACATTAATTTCACTTAAAAATTTTTTTAATTCCAAATCAAAAGCATCACTAATATCATCAGATATAAATAGATCTTTTAATATCTTTATAAATTCTAATTTGATTTTTGGTTCTTCAGTTAAAAGAGCTCTTTGATATAAAAGAGCGCGTCCCTCGATTGAAGATAAAGATTTATATGCCTCTTTTGCATTCAAAAATTGATTAATATTAAATTGGAATTTTTTATAAAATTCGAATAACTCCTCCTCAGAATAATTTTTATCATTAACAGCTTTTTCTATTGTAGAAATTTTTTCTACATCAGTAATCTCTATATCTTGAATTTTAAAAAGTAAATTAGCGGCTGAAAGATATTTCCAAACTATTTTAGGTGTATCGTCACTTGGTTCATAAGAAAACTCAGGGTTAGTTCTATGAGCTAAATGAAAATCTAAAATTGAATTTATTGATATTTCTTTATCTGCCTCATCTAAATATCCAAATAAATAATTTATTTTGTTTTCGTAATAACTATCTTCAAAACCTAACTCTTTTTTTAAATCTAAGATTAGTTGTGCTTCTTCATTTTTTCCATAATTAATTAAACAATATAAATTAAATTTTGATAGATATTCATCTTGAATGGGTTCAGAATTTTTAGAAAAAATCTCACATGATTTTTTTACGTTTGATTCTGATAAATAAGTATCTACCAAATATCTTGTTAAATTTGGATGCAAATTTATTATTTGATTTTTAATTAAATATTCTTCTATTAATTCTAAGTTTGCATCTTTTATTAACCAATCAGATTTAAAGCTCATAAATTCTTGCTCAGTAATATTTTGAGTTGGAGAATAAGCGTTGGTTAATAAAGATATGTGCATTATATCAGATGCATCCTCTGAAAGATTAAACTTATTAATGTTCTGAAATAAATTTTTTAATTTAGTTCCATCAGAATTTGACCACATATCCATACTCAAACCGTATTCACTAGGATCATATAGTCCAACAATTTTAATTTCTTTTGATGAAAATTCTTTATCTAGTTTTATAGTATCTGTTTGTTTGTTTGTTTGTAGTTCGTAAACACTATTCTGAGTAGTGCCACTAGAATTTTCACTTGAAATATTTGTTTCTGAAATAACTTGATTATCTTTCTTTTCTATATTCCAAATATCAATTGGTTTCTCCTCTGCAAACGCGGGTGTAAAAAAAATAAGACAAACTAATTTAATTAAAAGAAGTTTCTTATTTAACAATTTTAAAATTTTCATTTGGAATAATTTTTTCAATTTCTTTTTTAGGTGCAGGAAAATCAATTGTACTTAGAAAAAAAATAATACCTAAAATAACCCCTAATCCGATTATAGATTTAATCACAAGTCCTATGATACTTACTTTGCCTGAACTTGTGTTTTTAATGAATTGCATATACTTTTAGATAATTTCAAATTAAGACATATTTATGTTTTTTCAATAAAGAAACTTATGAAATCAAAAGAAAATCTAGTTTTTTTGGGGATGATGGGTTCTGGTAAGAGCTCTATTGGATCTTTAGTAGCTAAAAAATTAAAATTAAATTTTGTCGATATCGATAAAGAAATTGAAAAAAATTTAAACATTACAATAAAAAAAATCTTTGAAGATAAGGGTGAGAATTATTTTAGAAAAATTGAAGAACAAACAACTTTAAAAAAACTTAAATTAAGCTCTACTGTGATTTCACTTGGTGGGGGGGCTTTTACAAATAACAATATTAGAAAAGAAATTTTAAAAAATCATTTATCTTTTTGGCTAAATTGGGATGATAAAACATTGTTAAATAGAATTAAAAACAGTAAAAAAAGACCATTAGCGATTAATGCAACCGATGCTGAGTTAATTGATTTAATTAAGAAACGATCTAACATTTATTCTAAAGCTTTATATGAGATAAAGTGTGATAATCTTTCTAAAAGTGAAATAGTAAATGAAATTGTAAAAATTTATGAAACAAACTAGATTAAATATAGTAACCAAAACCGAAAAATATCCAATAATTATTGGATCAAATTTAACATCAAGCATATCAAAAATTTTTAAATCAAATTCAATTGGTTTTGATAAATGTTTGATTGTTGTTGATAAAAATGTTCCAAAAAAATTTATCTCAAATATTAAAAGGTCTTTTAAAAATAAAAATATTTTTGTGTTATTTTTTAATGCTAATGAAAAAAATAAAAATATTAATAGCGTTAATAAAATTCTAGAAGTTTTATTAAATAAAAACTTTTCAAGAAATGATGTTTTAATTTCTTTAGGAGGAGGAATTACAGGTGATGTAAGTGGTTTTGCGGCTAGTCTTTTCAAAAGGGGCCTAAAGTTTGCAAATATTCCAACAACTCTTTTAGCTCAAGTTGATTCATCAATCGGGGGAAAAACTGGGGTTAATTCTAAGTATGGTAAAAATTTAATAGGAAGTTTTTATCAACCATCATTGGTTCTCTCAGATATTCAATTTCTTAAATCTTTATCAAAAAGAGAGATAGTTTGTGGATATGGAGAAATATTGAAGCATTCATTAATTGAAAATAAAAAATTTTTTATTTTCTTAAATAAAAACCTTAAAAAGATTTTAAGTCTTTCGTCTCCATTTATTGAAAAAGCTATCTATGAAAGTTGTAAAATTAAAAAAAAGATAGTCGAAAAAGATGAAAAAGAAACAGCATTAAGAAAAGTATTAAATTTTGGTCATACATTTGCCCATGCTTATGAAGCAGGCTTAGGTTACAGCCATAAACTAAATCACGGTGAAGCCGTGATACTTGGAATGAAAACGGCACTCAGTTTTAGTTTTAAGGAAAACATGCTTAGTAAAAGTGAATATAATTTAATTATAAATCATATTGATAATTCTGGTCTACCTTCTTCTATAAAAAAATATTTTTCTATCAGTGATTTAAATAAGATTTTATCTTTTATGATCAAAGATAAAAAAAATAATTCTGAAAAAATTAACTTAGTTTTGTTAAAAAAAATTGGTAAGCCAATTTTCAACAAACAATACTCCAAAAAAAAGTTAAATTTATTTTTGAAAAAATTTTTAACTAATTAAAATTTGGATTGAGTGAATAGATTCTTTTAGTTCTTGATCTAAAATCTTATAAATTTTTTTATTACTTTCAATTTTATTCATTTTTTTTAGTTCCTGAGAAACGATAATTAATTTTAAATGATATTTTCCTTCTTGATTTCCTTTATGATTTTTATGAAGAAAAGATTTATCTTCAATATTTATACTTTCAATATTTATTTGATTTAATAATTTATTTTTTACAATTGTAATTAACTCATTTATATCCATATATGTTATTATATATCATGAAAAACATTTGCGACTGGAATAATTGTAATGAAATAGGTGAATATAAGGCACCAGTTGAAAAAGATAATAGCAGAAAATTTAGAATGCTTTGCCTTGAGCATGTAAAGGAATTTAATAAAAATTGGAACTATTTTTCAGGAATGAATGATGACCAAGTGATGGATTTTTTAAAATCTGACATGACTTGGCACAAACCCACACAAAGCTTTAGCTCTTCAGATAATTTTTTCAAAGTGTTATGGAATACAACTTTGAGAGATGAGTTCGATAAAGAAAAAATAAATGGAGATTATGATCATATGCGTCAATTTAAATTCGATCATAAAGATATAAAAGCTTTTGGAATATTGGGGGTTTCTGTGGGTTTAAAGTGGAAGAAAATACAAGATAAATTCAAATTACTTGTGAAAAAATTTCACCCTGATATGAATTCTGGTAATAAAAAATACGAGGAAAAACTTAAACTTATAACATTAGCTTATACCCAATTAAAAAATACCTATAGAGAAAAAATTGACACCAAATCTTAACACAGAACCAGATATTAAAGTTTCACTAAAACAAACTTTTGGAATTGATTCAGAAATGGAAGTTGACGCATTTTCAAAAAAAAATGAATACGTTCCTGAAATTGATAAAAACTACAAGTTCGATAGAGATACTACTTTAGCCATTATTTCAGGATTTGCATTTAATAAGCGAGTTTTAGTTCAAGGTTATCATGGCACTGGAAAATCTACTCACATTGAACAAATAGCTGCAAGATTAAATTGGCCTTGTGTCCGTGTAAATTTAGATAGTCATGTAAGTAGAATTGATTTGATTGGAAAAGATGCTATCGTTCTTAAAGATGGTAAACAAGTAACTCAATTTAACGAGGGAATTTTACCATGGTCTATACAAAATCCAGTTGCACTTGTTTTTGATGAATATGATGCTGGTAGACCTGATGTAATGTTTGTAATTCAAAGAGTTTTAGAAGCTGAGGGCAATTTTACATTACTAGATAAAAACAAAGTAATTAAACAAAATAAATTTTTTAGATTATTTGCTACTTCAAATACCGTTGGACTTGGTGATACGACAGGTCTTTATCATGGTACGCAGCAAATTAACCAAGGTCAGATGGATAGATGGAATATTGTTACAACTTTAAACTATCTTAGCCTAGATAGAGAAATGGACATTGTTTTGTCTAAAAATAAAAATTTAAATAATGCAAAGGGAAAAGAGAAGGTTGCTAACATGATAAAAGTAGCTTCTTTAACACGTAAAGGATTTATCGCAGGAGACATTTCAACAGTGATGAGCCCAAGAACAGTGTTACATTGGGCAGAAAATGCAGAGATATTTAAAGACACTGGTTACGCGTTTAGAGTAACTTTTCTTAATAAATGTGATGATATTGAAAAAAATACTATCGCAGAATATTATCAAAGATGTTTTGGTGAAGAATTGCCAGAATCTTTGATTAATATTCAAATCTAATGAGCACTAAAGAAAATAATTTAAAAGAAAAATTCAAAATTGCTTTAACTTCTACAGCAAAAGTAATTGCTGATGATTTTGATGTAAAAAAAACAAATTCTGAAGAAAAAAAAATAAAAGAATTTAACTTTCTAGAGATTGATAATTTAACTAGTCCAGCTGATTTTATAAGATTACGCGCAGAAACAGATTCTTCTGCTTTGAAAAAAAAATTTTGCAACGAAACAATTTACAAAAAAAACCTTCCCTCAAATACATCTTCTAGATCTCTTTATAATATCGCTGAAAAAATACGTTATGAGACTCTAGGAGGAAAAATGTTAAAAGGAATTGAGAAAAATTTTCAAGAAAATTATCATCAAATAATAAATCGTAAACGCAAAGATCAATTAAAAACTAAAGAGGATGTATCTGTATCAGAAGCATTCGAACTATATATGCTTAAGAATTTTCATAAGATTAAGCTAAATCCTCTAACAACAAAAATGCTTAATTTTTGGGAAAAAGACTTTGAGGACGCTATAGAAAAACATAAAGAATTTTTACTTAAAAATCTTGAAGATCAAAACATTTATAGTTCAAAGTTTTCAGAAATATTGGAAGAAATGGACATTTTTCAAAGTGAAGATGAGGATGAACGAAAAGAAGAAAATCAAGATCAAGGACAAGATAATCCGTCAAATGAAGATGAAAATAATGACAAAGAAGATAATAAAGATGAAAAAGATGAAAATGTATCAGAAGCTTCACTAGATGCTGATTATAGTGTTGATGAATTTAACTTTGACGAACAGCTGTCTGACACAGAGTCAGATGAACAAAGCTCTGAGCAAGTAGCTCAAAAAAAAATAGATAATATCAATTTAGATTATAAAATATTTACAACTCAATTTGATGAAGTTGTAAAAGCTGAAAATCTAGAAAATGCAGATGAAGCAACAAAACTAAGAAGAAGTTTAGATCAACAATTAATCGGCTTCCAAGATATTATTACAAAACTTGCGAACAAACTTCAAAGACAATTACTTGCAAAACAAAATAGAGCATGGGAATTTGATTTAGAGGAAGGATTATTAGACAGTTCAAAACTTCCAAGAATTATTATGGATCCATATAATTCTTTGTCATTCAAAAAAGAAAAAGATTTAGATTTTAAAGATACAGTAGTGACTCTCCTTATTGACAATTCTGGATCCATGAGGGGAAGACCAATCACTATTGCAGCCATTTGTGCAGATATTTTATCTAGAACTTTAGAAAGGTGCTCTGTTAAAGTTGAAATTTTAGGTTTCACAACTAAAAATTGGAAAGGTGGACAGAGTAGAGAATTATGGACCAAAAATTCTAAACCTAAAACACCAGGAAGATTGAACGACCTAAGACATATAATTTACAAAGCAGCAGATACCCATTGGAGACAGGCAAAAAATAATTTAGGACTAATGCTTAAAGAAGGATTGCTCAAAGAGAACATTGATGGAGAAGCTATATCGTGGGCCTACAACAGAATAAAAAAGAGAAAAGAGGAAAGAAAAATATTAATGGTTATTTCTGATGGAGCGCCTGTAGATGACTCAACTCTTTCTGTAAATTCAGGTGATTTTTTGGAAAAACATTTAAAAAAGATTGTAAAATTTATTGAAAATAAATCGGATATTGAAGTTTTGGCTATAGGAATTGGACACGATGTTTCAAGATATTACAATAAAGCTATTAAAATTACTGACGTAAATGAATTAGGAGATGTCATGATATCTCAATTAAGCTCATTATTTGAAACAAAGAACAAATACCATTAAATATTAAATAATTCTTTATTCTTCCATCTAATAATAACTTCAGCACCACTACGTGTTTTCGAATTTCTACAATTGACTGATGCAAAATTTTTTTCTAATAAAGTTTTTCCAATAAACAACCCTAGTCCTAAACCCTCTTTAGACTTATCTTTCGAATAACTTGATTTTAAATATGGTTCCCCAATTTTCGATACAATATCTCGCGGATAACCATTACCATCATCTTCTACTGTAAGCTCTGTAAATTCACTGTCACTTTTTAAATTAATAAAAATAGAATTTTTGGCAAATTTGTTTGCATTTCCTATAAAGTTTCTTAATCCATAAACTATTTCAATAGATTTACTTATTTTTTTTGGGTTTGAATCTTGATCAAAATTGAAAACAAATTCCTTTTTACTTATTTCCTTAAATGAAGAGATAATTTCATGCAAATAATCTCGAATGTTAATATCTTTATCAATAAATTCATCTTCCTCCACAGGATTTAAAGTTAATCTCTTTAAAATTTCATTACATCGCTCGACTTGGCTATTTAATAACTCTATATCTTTCTCCAATTCTTTTTGACCTTTAAATTGTTTCATTAAATCATGTGCAATTATTGTTATTGTGGAAAGTGGTGTTCCTAAAGAATGTGCAGCTGCAGCAGCTTGTCCGCCCAAAGATAAAAGCTCATGTTCTTTAGCCATTACCTCTTCCATTTTTCCTAATGCCTCTTTTCTTAATCTAGATTGTGTACCAAACGTCATTGCAAAATAATTTAAAAATACTAAAGCGATAATCAAAGAAACTGGGATAGAGTAATAAAAATAATGATTGTTATGAAAATCACTATTTAAATTAATTGGCAAATCTTGATAATTAAAAGTTAAAAATACGATTGTAATTATTGTTAATATTACTAACAAAGTATTAGTTCTTAAGCTTAAATTTGATGAAGAAAAAACACTTGGTATTAATATAAAAATTACAAATGGATTAGTTATTCCCCCTGACAAATAAAGAAGAACGCCTAATTGTAAAATATCTATAAACAAGAAGATAAAAGCAGATCTATCTGATAATTGTGTTTTTTTATAAATAAAAATTAAATATAAATTACTTAATATTCCTAAAAATATAACTAAATTTGAAGTAATAAAATCAAAACTAGAATTTAAAAATAAATATACAAAATTTACTGCTAGTAATTGTCCAGTAATTCCAATCCATCTTAGAGTGATATAAGTTGATTTTTTAAAAGAATGATATTTTGAAGTTTCAAAGAACTTCATTTTTAAATATCAAGATTTCTAACATTTATAGCATTAGAAACTATAAAATCTTTTCTCAGTGCAACATCATTACCCATTAAAGTATGAATTAAACTTTGATCCTTTTTGAAATCTTTTGAGTATTGTACTTGTAGTAAATTTCTTGTTTCTGGGTCCAATGTAGTACTCCATAATTCTTCTGGGTTCATTTCTCCAAGACCTTTGAATCTTTGGATATTCATTTTTGATTTTTCTTCATCAATTTTTTTCAAATAATCTTTAGATCCCTTTTTAATTTTTTTTAATTCCTTATTATTGTTAATTATGTAATCTTCTAATTCCTTCTCATCCTTAATATAAATACCTTTAGAACCTTTGTTAACTTTAAATAACGGTGGCTGAGCTAAATAAACATGACCATTTTCTATTAACTTATTAAATGGTTTATTATTGAAAAAAGTTAAAAGAAGGGCTCTTATATGGGAGCCATCTACGTCTGCATCCGTCATAATAATAATTTTTCCGTATCTTAAATCCTTCAAATCAATTTCTTGGGCTTTTGGGTCCAGACCTAGGGCATTAATTAAGGTAACGATCTCATTTGATGAAATCATTTTGGACAAAGCCTTTGTTCTATGATCAGAACCATTTCCATTACCGTTACCATTTTTTTTCATGTTTAAATCTTCTACATAAGTATTAAGTATTTTACCTCTAAGTGGTAAAACTGCTTGATTTGATCTATTTCTTCCTTGTTTGGCAGATCCACCAGCTGAATCCCCCTCTACAATAAATAATTCTGTTCCTTCTTGTTTGCCAATTTGACAATCAGCTAATTTTCCAGGAAGACCACTTAATTCAAGGGCTCCTTTTCTTCGTACATTTTCTCTTGCTTTTCTAGCAACATCTCTAGCCATAGCAGCCTGAATAACTTTGGCTAAAATAATTTTTGCAATAGACGGATTTTGATCAAACCAAATTGATAATTTTTCATTTACTAATGTTTCTACAATCATTCTTACTTCTGATGAAACCAGCTTATCTTTTGTCTGAGATGAAAATTTTGGATCAGGAATTTTAGTTGAAAGCACACAGGTAAGTCCTTCTTTTATATCATCACCCGAAATTGCTAGTTTATTTTTCTTTAGTAAATTATTTTCGTTGGCATATTTATTTATTACTCTTGTTAATGCGCTTCTAAAGCCTAATAAATGGGTTCCACCATCTTTTTGATAAATATTGTTTGTGTAAGGAAAGATGTCTTCTGTGTATCCTGCATTCCATTTTAATGAACACTCTAATTCGATGTTATTTTTTTTTCCTTCAATATATATTGGTTTTCTAAATAAATCATTTCCATTTTTGTTTTGTAACTTTTCTCTTTTTTCATCTAAAAAATTTACAAATTCTAAAACTCCACCATCAAATTTAAACTCAGATGTTTTCTCTTTCTTTTGACTTGCATCAGTAAATATTATTTTAATTCCTTTATTTAAAAATGCCAATTCTCGCATTCTTTTAATAAGAATATTTGCACTAAATTTCGTTGAAGAAAAAATTTCTTTTGAGGGTAAAAAAGTAATTTGTGTACCAGTTTGCTTTGCTTTTCCGACTACCTTTAAAGGAGCTTTGGCTTCACCATTTTGAAATTCTATGTAATGTTTTTTTCCATCTCTAAATATCTCTAACTGTAATTTTTCTGAAAGCGCATTGACAACTGAAACACCAACACCATGCAACCCACCTGAAACTTTATAAGAGTCATGATCAAACTTACCACCAGCGTGCAGTTGGGTCATAATTACTTCTGCTGCTGATTTTTTTTCTCCTTTATGAATATCAACAGGGATTCCTCTGCCATCATCATTTACTGTAATTGTTCCATCAGAGTTAATTTTTACATTAATATTTTTACAGTATCCTGCTAATGCCTCATCAATAGAGTTGTCAACAACTTCATAAACCATATGATGTAAACCAGTTCCATCATCTGTATCTCCAATATACATACCTGGTCTTTTTCTAACCGCTTCAAGACCCTTTAGAACTTTGATGGAATCTGCCTGATATGTATTTTTATTTGTCATTTTTTTAAGTTTTGGAAAAAGAAAATTATATCATTTTTTAATAAAAAATGTTCAATTATAATTAGAAAACATCATAAAAAAGCTTAAATTATCTATTAAAATCAAGGCTTTTAGACAGTTGTGTATCAATATATTTAAAAAATTATAATTTCCCTTTGAGTCTAAAAAAACAACTTGGTCCCATTTTTCTCATATAAACATAATTCTGTTTGTTTAAATATTTTTTTAAAGAATGAAATTTTTTACAGTTTAATATTTCAATACAAATTAATTTTGGTTTATAGAAATTTAATTTGATCGATTTTAAAACTTTTATATCAAAACCTTCAATATCGATATTTAGTAAATCAAACTTATTTTTAACTATTTTATTAATTTTTTGCGATTTAACATAATAAGAGTTTTTTTTAATACTTTTAGAATTTAATTTTTTTGAACGATTTAATGAAATAGTATTAAGAGGTACTAAAAATATTTTCAATATTTACTTTAACATTTTCTTCTTTATCACTTATAGCAGCACATATATTTATATCTTTGGGTCTAACAATATTGAATAAATCTATAGAAGTTTGGTTTAAGTCTATATTTATTCCTGTCCAACCAATTTTGTACAAAAGATAAGTATTGCTATATTTTATTGGATTAAAGGCTCCAATATCTAAATAAGTACCTTTTTTTTGTTTAGTAAAAAATTTAGTTATAAAATAATCTTCTCCACATTGAGAATATGAATTTTTTTTAACAAAAAATTTTTCTAGCCAGAAAATTCTAAAATATAAATAAGGTTTATAAAACAAACTTTTCCTATTTATAAATTTTTTAATCATAATTTTTATAATTGAATTTTGGCGGAGAGAATGGGATTCGAACCCATGAAAGAGTTGCCCCTTTACACGCTTTCCAAGCGTGCGCCTTCAACCACTCGGCCACCTCTCCATTAACTCTATGCAATATAATCCTTAAACTTATCTAAATTTTTTAAAATATAATTTGGTAATTTTTTATCTAAATTTAAAACTTCATAAGTATGACCACGATTAAATAAATCAATTTTTTTATTAATTTTTTCTTTTATTATGTTAACAGAGGAAAATTCTTCACCAGAAAATTCACTATGCGCAAAAGTTTTTAATTTTAAAGATATATCTTCTGCCGTCATTAAATTATTAAAATGCCAGCCTCCATTATCAATTATTTGAATATTCCTTTCTTTATCAAGCCTAAAAAATTTGTATTTTAAATTCTTTAATTTTACATTTTGTCTCATATGATTAATTGATTTTAAAT
Source organism: Candidatus Pelagibacter sp. HIMB123 (assembly GCF_052048195.1). Taxonomy (NCBI): domain Bacteria; kingdom Pseudomonadati; phylum Pseudomonadota; class Alphaproteobacteria; order Candidatus Pelagibacterales; family Candidatus Pelagibacteraceae; genus Candidatus Pelagibacter; species Candidatus Pelagibacter sp. HIMB123. The sequence continues at coordinate 21,346 of NZ_JBNAIL010000001.1, forward strand.
TTCTCTTTTTACAAATTCTTGTACCTTCCCAGGGAGACTCATATTTATTAAAAAGATTAATCTTGTAACAAAAACAATCTTGTAAAAAAATTCCATATGTATTTTGTAAATTTAAATTTCTTAATTTTTCTGGATTAGGAATTTCATCAGGATCTGAAAACATTATATAATCATTATCATTTGCCAATTTTAACCCTTCAAATATATACTCTCTTTGTTGAGCTTGATTTTTCCATAAATCCTGGCTTTTAAATCTTTCCTCCAATACAACATAAATAATTTTTGATCTAAACTTCTCATTAAGTAACTTAAAATTTAATTTTTTTTTTTTACCTCTATGATCATAAATAGACTCACAGATTACAAAGTAATCAACCATATCATTTAAAATTTCAAATCTTATGTTGGAAATAAAGTTTTCTTTAAAAAATGTTATACAATCAAAAATTTTTGATTTTTTTTTTAAATTATTTTCTGACACAATACGTTTATTTTTCTTTGTTTATTTTAAGTACTCCAATAAAAGCTTCTTGAGGAATTTCAACTCTTCCAAATTGTTTAGATCTAGCCTTTCCTTTTTTTTGTTTTTCTAAAAGTTTTCTTTTTCTATCAGTTGCACCACCACCGTGTATTTTGGTCAAAACATCTTTTTTAAAACCTTTAATTGTTTCTCTTGCAATAATTTTGCCTCCTATTGCAGCTTGAACTGGAATCATAAAGTTATGTCGTGGTATCAAATCTTTTAATTTTTCACATACCTCTCTACCTGTTTTTTGGGCAAAATCTTTATGTATCATCATAGCCAAAGCATCAACAGGTTCAGCATTTACTAAAATTCCAAGTTTTACCAAGTCTCCTTGCCTGTGTTCAATTATTTCATAATCAAAGCTCGCATATCCGCTAGTCATTGATTTTAATCTGTCATTAAAATCAAAAANCAACCTCATTCAAGGGAAGTTCATAATTGATAACAGCTCTATTTCCTGAATAACTTAAGTTAGTTTGAATTCCTCTTTTATCCTGACACATTTTAATGATTGAACCCAGGTATTGATCAGGAGTAATAATTGTTGCTTTAATCCAAGGCTCTTCAATATATTTTATTAACGTTGGATCAGGTAAACTTGATGGGTTTTGAAGATCTATTATGTTTTCATTGTTTAGATGAACTTTGTAAACAACACCAGGTGTGGTTGTTAATAAGTTAACATCAAATTCTCTTTCTAATCTTTCTGTTACAATTTCCAAATGAAGTAGACCTAAAAATCCACATCTAAAACCTAATCCTAAAGCAGATGATGACTCAGGTTCAAACGAAAAACTTGCATCATTTAATTGTAACTTAGCTAAACCATCTTTAAGTTTTTGAAACTCAGAACTATCTACCGGAAATAGTCCACAGAATACTACGGGTTTACTTGGTTTAAATCCTGGCAAAGCATCTTTTAAAGGTTTTGAAGCATCACAAATCGTGTCTCCAACTTTTGTTTCAGACAAAACTTTAATTCCTGTTGTAATAAATCCAATTTCACCTGTTTTTAGTTCATTTATGTCTACTGGCTTTGGTGTAAAAACCCCAACTTTTTCAACAATATACTCCTGATTAGTAGACATCATTTTTATTTTCATATGTTTTGAAAGTTTGCCATCTATCACTCTAACTAAAATCACTACACCTAAATAAGTATCATACCAACTATCAACCAATAAACATTTAAGATCTGCGGAACTTTCTCCTTTTGGAGCTGGTAATGTTGTAATAATTTGCTCTAAAATATCTTCTATGCCTTCACCAGTTTTACCTGAACACGGAATTGCATTTTCGGTATCAATTCCTATTACTTCCTCTATTTGTTTTTTTGTTCTATCTAAATCTGATGCAGATAAATCAACTTTATTTAAAACTGGTACTATCTCATGGTTGGTATCTAAAGCTTGGTAAACATTTGCTAAAGTTTGAGCTTCTACACCTTGTGTACTATCTACTATCAAAATTGAGCCTTCACATGCGTATAAGGATCTACTTACTTCATAACTGAAATCTACATGACCCGGTGTATCAATAATATTTAAAATATAATTTTTTCCATTTTTAGCTTTGTAATTTAATTTTACGGTTTGAGCTTTAATTGTGATTCCTCTTTCACGCTCAATATCCATAGAGTCCAAAACTTGAGCTTTCATTTCTCTTTCTGTTAATCCACCACAACTATGAATAATTCTATCGGCTATAGTAGATTTTCCATGATCAATATGTGCAATTATTGCAAAATTTCTTATATTATCAATTGAACTCATTAATTATTTTAGGAACGAATTTTAGCACCAGTTTTATTTTCAACTGTTTCAATAATCAAATTATTAGTTTTTTCTAAATCATTATCCGTTAATGTTTTTTCCAATGATTGAATAGTAACGCTTATAGCAACTGATTTTTGATTTTCAGGAATATTGTCTCCTTCGTAAACATCAAATACTTTAATGTTTGAAATTAAATTTTTATCAATATTTGATATGACACTTACTAAATCTTGTACACTTATTTTTTTATCGACAATAAATGCAAAATCTCTCTCTGATTTTTGAAAGTCGGATACTGAATATTTTGTTTTTTGATCTTTTAAAGGTTTTTTTGGCAATTTTAAATTATCTATAAATATTTCAAATCCTACCAAAGACTCTGTTTTAATATCTAGCGTTTTGATAATTTTTGGATGAATTTCGCCAAAATAAGCAGCTACCTTATCTTTTCCTTTATTTAAAAATACTCTACCCGATTTTCCTGGATGATAATAACTTGGGCTTTCATCATCAATATAAAATTTTTCTGTATCATAGCCAGCTTCTACTAAAGTTTGTATAACATCTCTCTTAATATCAAAAACATCTATATTTCTCTCTTGTTCTATCCATGAAAGTCTAGATTTTTTTCCAGCTGACAAACCACATGCAATTGTATTCTGTTCTCCAGGTTGTGAACCATAAAATATTGGTCCTATTTCAAATATTGATAAATCTTTAATTCCTCTATCTAAGTTTTTGCTCATATACATTACTAAATTTGAAAAAATAGAATTTCTTAATACTCCTAATTCAGAGCTAATTGGATTTACAATTTTTATTTCTTTATTGGTCTCTTTAAAGTGATCGTTATATTTAGCATCTGTAAAAGACCAAGTAATAGCCTCCAGATACCCTTTAGATGCTACTGCCCTTTGAAGAAAATGAAATAACTTTTGAGTTGGATTTAAAGTATTTTTGATTCTTTCTTTAATAGGATTTTCTATTTTTATTTTTTCATAGCCACTAATTCTTACAAGTTCCTCAACAATATCAATTTCTTGAACAATATCTGGTCTCCAAGATGGAACTGTTAATTTAAAGAATTTTTTTTCTTTTTTTAATTTAAAACCAAGTTTTTCTAAAATGATTATCATTTCTTTGTTTGAAATTTTAAAACCAGTAATTTTTTCAAATGTTTTTGGTTCAAATTTTATTATTTTGTTTTTATAAGACTCGATTTTTTGAATGTCTATTTTACTAATTTCACCACCACAAATTTCCTTAATTAAAAAAGCTGCTTTATTTAATCCATCTTCAATAGACAACTGATCAATACCTCTTTCAAATCTAAATTTAGCATCTGTATCGATATTTAATTTTTTTGCAGTTTTTCTGATTGATCTTGGATCAAAATAAGCCGACTCTAATAAAACATTTTTTGTATCTAGCTCTGTACCAGATCTTGTTCCTCCAATAATTCCCCCTAGGCCTAAGACACCTCTGTTATCACTAATTACACACATTCCATCATCTAGTTTATAATTTTTATTATCTAAAGCAGTAAATTCTTCTCCTGAATTTGAATTTCTAACAATTATTCCCTTATCAATTTTGTCAGCATCGTATGCATGCAAAGGACGATTAATATCAATCATGACATAATTTGTAATATCTACAATTGCAGATATAGGTTTTTGGCCTATAGAAATTAGTTTATCTTTCAACCATTGAGGACTTTCTGTATTTTTGACGTTAGTTATCAAGCAGCTGCCAAAAGACAAACAGCCTTGATTTTTTTCTTTTGTTATTTTTACTTTTAAGGTCTGTTTTTTATTAGATTTAATTTTTTTATCTTTTTCTGGTTTTAAGTTTCCAAAACCTGCGGCTGATAGATCTCTCGCTATCCCTCGAACACCAAGACAGTCTGGTCTATTTGGTGTAATTGATAAATCGATAAGATTAGAACTTGGTTTGGAAAAATAACTTTTTCCAATACTTTTTGCATATTTCGAAGATGATAATTCAGTAATTCCTTCACTTTCATCTGATAAATTCAATTCAGATTCAGAACAAAGCATTCCATAAGATGTAACATCTCTAATTTTAGCAACAACAAGTTTAGTTTTATTTTTTGGGATTATTGCACCTGGTGGAGCATACACAGTAAGAAGACCCTCTCTTGCATTTGCAGCACCACAAACAACTTTTTTGATTTCATTATTACCAACATCAACATCGCAAACTTTAAGCCTATCTGCGTTTGGGTGTTTTTCTGTTTTAATGATTTTTGCTACTCTAAATAAGTCTAATCCTTCAGATAAATTTTCTATACTCTCAACCTCAAGACCAATGTCTGTTAGTTTCTCAAGAAGTTTATCTTCTTTAGCACTTATTTTTAAATGATCTTTTAACCAATCATATGTAATCTTCATCTGCTTAAACCTCTGTAATTTGAAGGGACATCAAGCGGATCAAAACCAAAATGATTTAGCCATCTGTAATCACAATCAAAAAACGCTCTTAAATCATTAATGCCGTATTTAAGCATTGCTAATCGGTCTATACCTATGCCAAAGGCATATCCTTGATATTTAGAAGGATCTACTTTTACATTTCTTAAAACATTAGGATGCACCATGCCACAGCCTAAAATTTCAAGCCACTTATCTCCTTCTCCGATAATTATTTTGCCATCTTTTATTTCATAACCAATATCAACTTCTGCAGATGGTTCTGTAAATGGAAAATGACTAGGTCTAAATCTCATTTTAATTTTTTCGACTTCAAAAAATTCTTTAATAAAATAATTCAAGCATCCTTTTAAATGTCCCATATTAATATTTGTATCAATATGCAAACCTTCTACTTGATGAAACATTGGTGCGTGTGTTTGATCACTATCAGATCTATAAGTTCTTCCAGGAGCAATGATCTTAAATGGAGGTTTGTCTTTAAGCATAGTTCTAATTTGAACTGGTGAAGTATGAGTTCGTAACAAAACTTCTTTGTTTTCATCTAAGTAAAATGTGTCATGCATATCTCTTGCTGGATGATTGTCCGGTGTGTTTAAAGCAGTAAAGTTGTTATATTCATTTTCAACATCAGGGCCTTCCTCAACACTAAATCCTATTTCAGAGAAAATAGATGAAATTTCATCAATAGTTTGTGATACTGGATGAACTTTTCCTCTAACGAATGGTCTTTCAGGTAAAGTTATATCAACTTTTTCCTTTTCTAATTTTTCGTTTATCTTTTTTCCTTCTATCTCATTAATTTTAGAAGTTATCAAATTCTGAAGCTCATCCTTAACTTGATTTAAATCTGATGCAAATTTTTTTCGATCAGTGTCTGGAATTGACCCTATTGTTTTAAATTTTGATGAAATTAAACCATTTTTACCAAATAGATCGGTTTTGATTTCATTTATTTGATCAATGCTTAAATCATTTTCTAGCTTTGATATAAACTGATCTCTAATATTTTTTATCTCTGACATATTAGTAGATTATTTCCTTAAGAAATAAAAACAATAGCGAAGATTAATTTAAAGCTGATTGAGCTTTTTGTACAATTGTTTTGAATGCTTCTGGGCTATCGTAGGCAATTTCAGCAAGAATTTTTCTATCTATTGCAATACCACATTTATTTAATCCATTGATAAATTTCGAATAAGTTAAGCCTTCAGCTCTTACTCCAGCATTGATTCTCTGTATCCACAATGATTTAAAATCTCTTTTTTTATTTCTTCTGTCTCTGTAAGCGTATTGCATGGATTTTTCCATAGCTTGCTTAGCAACTCTAATGGTATTTTTTCTTCTGCCCCATTGACCCTTTACAGCTTTTAAAACTTTTTTATGTTTAGCTTTACTAGTTACACCTCTTTTAACTCTTGCCATTATTAACCTCTTAAACTGTAAGGCATGTATGACTTAACAATTTTTCCATCTTGTTTAGACAATGTTGTAGTGCCTCTAAGTTTTCTTATTTGTGAATTCGTTCTTTTGATCATGCCATGTCTTTTACCTGCTTGAGCAGAAATAACTTTACCCTTAGCGGATATTTTAAATCTTTTTTTTGCTGAGCTTTTTGTTTTTAGTTTTGGCATAATTCTGCGGACTTATACAAAGAAAGATATAATTTTACAACCTCTATTAAAGCTTATAAAGGCTGAATTACCATGATCATTTGCTTCCCATCAAACTTGGGATGCAATTCTACCTTACCTATATCCTTCATATCTTCTTTAATTTTGCCCATTAGTTCATTTCCTAGATGGGAATGTTGAAGCTCTCTACCTTTAAATCTTATAGTAAATTTGACCTTATCTCCTTTAGCTATAAATTTTTTAGCATTTTTGACTTTGAACTCATAATCATGAGTTTCAGTAACAGGTCTCATTTTAATTTCTTTTAAAGAAACAATTTTTTGTTTTTTCTTTGCAAGATTAGCTTTTTTCTGAGCATCATACTTATATTTACCCATATCCATTATTTTACATACAGGAGGATTTGCGTTATGTGCTATTTCAATTAAATCTAAACCTTGATTTTTTGCCATGGAAATAGCTTCATTGGTATTCATCACTCCAAGATTTTCTCCATCACTTGCTATAACCTGAACATCAGGAGAAGAAATTCTATTATTAGATCTTGGACCTCTGTCCTTAGTTCTTCTTTGAAAATAATTTTGTTTGAAGTCTGCCACTTAGTTCGATGATGCTTTATTTAAAGCAGAGAATGTTTTTAAGAATTGATCTATACCCATATTTTCTTGTTTGTTAGAGTCTAATCTTCTAATCGTTACTGAATTGGAGTCAACTTCTTTTTTACCACAAATTAATAAAAGCGGTATTTTTGCTAAAGAATGATCTCTAATTTTATAATTTAAATTATGATTTTTTAAATCTACTGCAGAACTTATGCCTGAATTTTTAATTTTATGTGATACTTCGACTGCATAGTCATTAAATTCTTCTGAAATAGGTATTACCATAGTCTGTAAAGGAGATATCCAAAATGGAAACTTGCCTGCATAGTTTTCAATTAAAATTCCAATAAATCTCTCTAGAGAACCAAATAATGCTCGGTGCAACATAACAGGAACTTTTTTAGTGCCATCTTTATCAACATAAGAAGCATCTAATCTTCCAGGTAAATTTAAATCTACTTGTAAAGTTCCACATTGCCAATCTCTGCCAATAGCATCTCGTAAAACAAATTCAATTTTAGGACCATAAAATGCTCCCTCACCTTTATTAATAGTATATTCTAATTTAGAAGCTTTAACGGCTTCAAGCAAAGAGGCTTCTGCTTTATCCCAAACTAAATCATCACCAACTCTTACTTCTGGCCTATCTGCATATTTTAGAATCACATTTTCAAAACCAAGGTCCTTATAAATATCTAGTATTAGATTTGTAACAATTAAACATTCGCTAGTAATTTGATCTTCAGTGCAAAAAATATGGGCATCATCTTGAGTAAAGGCTCTTACTCTTAATAACCCATGTAAAGCACCTGATGGCTCATAACGATGAACTTTTCCAAATTCAGCAAAACGTAACGGAAGATCTCTGTAACTTTTTAAGCCTTGATTAAATACCTGGATATGACCAGGGCAATTCATTGGTTTAATTGCAAAAACTTTCTCATCTGGTGTTTCAGAAGTATACATGTTTTCTCCATATTTTTCCCAATGCCCAGATTTTTCCCATAGCTGTCTATCTAGTACCTCTGGAGTATTGACCTCTTTATAACCAGCTGCATCTTGTCTGCTTCTCATGTAGTTAATGAGCTTTTGAAACAAGCCCCATCCTCTTTCATGCCAAAATACTGAGCCAGGGCTTTCTTCCCTAAAATGAAATAAATCCATTTCTCTACCTAATTTTCTGTGATCTCTTTTTTCTGCTTCTTCTATTCTTTTCAAATATTCATCTAGATCTTTTTGAGTTGCCCAACTCGTACCATATATTCGTTGCAACATTTCATTATTAGAGTCTCCTCTCCAATATGCTCCTGATACTTTTGTAAGTTTAAAATATTTCCCTATTTTTCCTGTGGAGGAAAGATGTGGTCCTCTACATAAATCATGCCATTCTCCATGAAAATAAATTGATACATCTTCATTTTCAGGTATTGCTTCAATTAGCTCGGCTTTATAAATTTCTCCTTTTTTTTTAAAATGGCTAATTGCTTTGTTTCTATCCCAAACTTCTCTTTTTGTTGTTTCATTCCTATCTACAATCTCTTTCATTTTATTTTCAATTTTAACGAGATCATCCTCTGTAAATGGTTCTTTTCTAGCAAAGTCATAATAAAATCCATTTTCAATCACGGGTCCAATTGTAACTTGTGTACCAGGAAATAATTCTTGAACAGCCATAGCTAAAATATGAGCTGTGTCATGCCTAATAGTTTCCAAACCCTCAGGATTTTTTGAAGTAAAAATTTTTACAGAACAGTCATTTTCAATTTGAAAATCAAGATCTTTAAGCTCACCATCAACACTTATGACCATGGCTTGTTTAGCTAATGATTTACTAATTTTTTCAGCTACTTCCAGTCCAGTAACTTTATTAGGAAAATCAATATTGTTTCCGTCAGGTAATGTTATTATCGGCATTTAATTTAATAATCTCTTATACTCTGAATAAGTAGAAAAGCACATTTTTTCAACATTAAATTTTTGAACTATGTTTTTTCTTCCCTCATTACCAATTGATTTTAATAGAGTTTCATCCATCTTAAGAGTTTTTAAAATTTTATTACTTAATGATTTAGCATTTCCTGCTTCGTATAAAAAACCAGTTTTTTCATCAATTATCGTTTCGTTAGAACCTCCAATGTTACTTGCTATAATTGGTTTTTCCATTGATTGTGCTTCAACAGCAACTCTGCCAAAAGCCTCTGGTTCGGTTGAGGCTGAAACAATAATATCAGAAACTTTATAGGCTAAGGCCATATCCTTACAATGATCTATGAATCTTATTTGTTTAGACAATCTATATTGCTCCGAAAGTCTTATTAATTTTTTCTTATATAAATCTCTACCTTGATCACTACCTAAAATAACTGCATAAAATGCTTCATAACCCAATTCTATATTCACTAAATTAATTGCCTCTATAAAAACTTCCTGTCCCTTCCAAGAGGTTAATCTACCAGGTAAAAGTATAATTTTTTTATCTTTTTCAATTTCCCATTTTTTTAATAATTTTTTCTCATCAATTTCAATTTTAGTTGTTGGATCAAAGTAGTCGACATTTATTCCTCTAAAAATAACCATTAATTTTTTTTTCTCATTTAAATATTTTGAATAATTTTTTTTAATATGAGAAAAAATAAAATTAGATCCTGCAATAATTAAATCTGCTCTAGTCATTACTGAATTATAAATTTTTTTTATATTACTCTTAAAATTGTATGTTCCATGAAATGTAGTTACAAATTTTCGTCCTGTGATTTTTGTTGCTAACAAACATGACCAAGCAGGTGCTCTACTTCTCGCGTGAACCAGAGAAATATTATAAACCAAAATTATTCCAATTAAGATAAAACCATTAATTAAAATTAGTAAAGGATTTTTACTTTGCACCGGAAGTCTAAATATTTTAACTTTTTTTCTATCTACAAATTTAAGTAATTCACCACCACTTGTTACAATAAATGATTTACAATTATTTTCTGTTAAATAATGCGCAATATCATAACAGCCTGTTTCAGCTCCTCCATAACCTAATTTTGGAATTACTTGTAAAACTTTTAAATCAGATGACATTTGATATGATTATATATTAATAGACAAAACTTATAAACGATTATGGCAAATTTCAGATTTCATCAAATATCGAATACACAGAAAATTAGACATATTTCCAAAATTTTTAAGAATAGTTCTTTTATAGTTTTTTTGCATGGCTTTATGTCAGATCTTGAAGGAAAAAAACCAAATGCATTTTTGAAATTTGCTAAAAAAAATAAAATTAGTTTTTTGGCACTAGAATACTCAGGTCATGGAAAATCTTCTGGAAAATTTGTAAATGGAAATATTTCAAAATGGAGTAAAGAGACATCAATTTTAATAAAAAAATACGTTAAAAAAAAAGAATTTATACTAATTGGCTCAAGTATGGGCGCATGGATTTCGCTCAATCAATTCAAAATTTTTAATAAACAGATTAAAGGATTTTTAGGAATAGGGGCTGCTCCTGAATTTTTAGAAAATTTAATGTGGAAAAAATTTACTAAAAAAATGAAAGAGGAAACAATACGTAAGGGTATTTATCAATTAAAACATGGCAATTATGAATATCCAATAACTCTACAATTAATAAAAGATGGAAGGAAAAACAAAGTCTTAAATAAGAAAATTAATTCAAATATTAAAGTAACAATGGTACATGGTGAAAAAGATGAGGCAGTTCCTGTTTCATATTCTAGAAAAGTTTTAAAATTATTTCCAAAAGCTAAGAAAAAATTAAATGTTATAAAAAAAGGTGATCACAGTTTATCAAATAAAAAATGGCTAAATATAATTTTAAAAGAGCTTCAATTATTAATTTAGCTTACTTTTTTTATATCTTTTTTTAAAGTAATTGGATTTTTTAATTTATCCAACATTTCTTTAGGACACACCTGAACAAAATTATTTACCTCATCATCAAAGTTCTCAATTATTTTTTTCGATAATTGAGATTCAGTTTCTTTAAAGTGCTCACTCACTAAACTTTTTAGATATTCTTTCCAATAATCTGTTTCTACTTTTTGCCAAACTACTGATTCAGGATTTACTTTCTTTTCTAACTGTTGCGATTTGTCATATATAAATGCCATTCCACCTGTCATACCAGCTGCAAAATTATCACCAACATCTCCTAAAATTACTACAGTTCCACCAGTCATATATTCACATCCATTAGAATCGCATCCTTCAATTACGGTAACTGCACCAGAATTTCTTACAGAAAATCTTTCACCGGCTTGGCCAGCAGCAAAAAGTTTTCCTGAAGTAGCTCCGTAAAGAACAGTATTTCCTAAAATTGTATTCTCGTTTGAAACTAAATTACTCTCTTCAGGTAATTTTATTGAAATAGTAGCTCCTGATAAACCTTTGCCAACATAATCATTAGCATCTCCCTTTAATACAAGTTTTAACCCTTTTGAAGAGAAAGCACCAAATGATTGACCTGCTGATCCTTTGAAATTTAAGACTAAAAAGTTTTCATCAAGTTTTTCATAACCATATTTTTTATATAAATGATGAGAAATTCTTGTTCCTACTGCTCTATGAGTATTTTTAATTTGATATTCTTTCTCAATTTTTTCAGAATTATTTAAAGCTTCTTCAATTTCTGGCCAAATTTCCTGGTCAAGAGTATCTGGTACACTATTTATTTCTTGATCCTGACAATACCTTGGATTATTTCCAGTATCAGCTTGAACAAATAAAGGATTTAAATCTAAATCGTCTAAATTTGGAGAACCCTTACTAACTTGTTTCAACAAGTCTGTCCTACCAATCACATCATTTAATGATTTAAAACCTAGATTTGCTAATATTTCTCTTACTTCAGTAGCTATAAATGAGAACAAATTAACTACTTTTTCTGGAGTTCCAGTAAATTTTTCTCTGAGCTTTTCATCTTGTGTACAAACGCCTACAGGACATGTATTTGAATGACACTGCCTTACCATTATACATCCCATTGCGACTAATGCTGTAGTAGCAACACCATATTCTTCAGCACCCATCATTGCAGCTATCACCACATCTCTTCCAGTTTTAATTCCACCGTCTGTTCTTAATGTCACTTTATGTCTAAGATTATTTAAAGTTAATACTTGGTTTGCTTCCGTCAAACCCATTTCCCATGGTATTCCAACATACTTAACACTAGTCTGTGGTGTTGCTCCTGTTCCGCCATTATGTCCAGAAATTAATATTATATCTGCTTTTGCTTTAGCTACACCAGCTACAATTGTTCCTACTCCAGAGGAAGCAACAAGCTTAACTCCAATTCTTGCTTTAGGATTTATCTGTTTTAAATCATAAATTAGTTGTGCAAGATCTTCGATTGAATAAATATCATGATGTGGTGGTGGTGATATTAAAGTAACTCCAGGAGTTGAATGTCTAAGTTTAGCAATCTCCTCTGTAACTTTAAATCCTGGTAGCTGACCTCCCTCACCAGGCTTAGCACCTTGTGCAATTTTAATTTCTATCTCATTACAATTATTAAGATAATTAACTGTAACTCCGAATCTTGCAGAAGCTATTTGTTTTACTCTTGAGTTTGCGCTGTCACCATTATCTAAAACTTTAAATCTACTTGCATCTTCACCGCCCTCTCCACTACATGAAGCACCTTTAATCCTATTCATACCAGTTGCCAAAGTTTCATGCGCCTCCTTTGATAAAGCTCCATGAGACATGCTCCCACTTCCAAATCTTTTTAAAATATTTTCTATTGGCTCAACCTCAGAAATATCTATTGGTCCACTTAATTTTTTTTCTCTGAAGTCAATTAAGTCTCTAAGATTAATAGGTGGTAAGCTGTATATTCCATCCGCATATCTTTTATAGGCATCATAAGAATTAGAACCTACTGCACTTTGGAGTAAATGAATTAATTTTCCTTGATATTGATGTGTTTCACCATTTTTACGATATCTATATATACCGCCTATTGGCAATATGGTTTCAGAACTTTCAAATGCCTCTTTATGAATTTCTCTAATTTTTTTCTCTATACCCGTAAGTCCAATACCTGAAATTTTAGAGACAACTCCTGGAAAATAATCTGCAACAATTGTTCTACTTAAACCTACGGTTTCAAAGTTACATCCACCTCTATAAGAACTTATAACTGAAATACCCATCTTAGACATAATCTTTAATAAACCTGCGTTTACTGATTTTATGTATCTCTCTACACATTCATCAAAGCTAAATTGACCAAATAATTTTTTTTCATGACGCTGAAATAAACTATCAAATGCTAAATACGGATTTACAGTAGTTGCTCCAACTCCTATTAAAGTTGCAAAAGAGTGTGTATCTAAAGCCTCTCCAGATTGAACATTTATTGATACATATCCTCTTAGTTTTTTTTCAATAAGGAATGAATTGATTGATCCAACTGCTAAAAGCATTGGTATTGGAAGTTTTGAGCTAGAAAGCTCCTTATCACTTAAAATTAATTGAGTAACTCCCTGTCTTACTGCAATTTCAGCTTCTTTTTGGATTTTTTTAATTGAGTCAAATAAAGTTTCTTCCTCAGAAAAAGTACAATCAATTATAGATGAATTATTGCCAAAAAAATTTATAAATTTTTCAAACTGAGAATTTGATAATATTGGACTATTTAAAACATATATATTTTGCTTTGTTAAATTATCAAAATTTAAAATATTTCCAAGATTTCCAAATCTTGTTTTCAAACTCATAACCTTGTTTTCTCTTAATGAGTCTATTGGTGGGTTTGTGACTTGACTAAAATTCTGTCTAAAAAAATGGTATAACGGTCTATACCTATCTGATAAAACAGCCAATGGTGTGTCGTCTCCCATAGATCCGGTTGCTTCTTTAGCATCTTCTGCCATAGGATGCAGTATGAGCTCAAGATCTTCTAGACTTATTCCAAAAGTATATTGCCTTCTTCTTAAATCATCTCCCGAAAAAAAATTTTTTTCATCTGAAATAGTTAACTTATCATCTAGGTCGATAATTTGTGAATTAAAGTGTTTATACTCTTTGGCTAAATAATCTTTTATTTGCTTGTTTGTAAATACTTTACCTTTTTCTATTCTAACTCCAATTATTTCCCCGGGACCCAATCTTCCCTTTGACAAAATTCTTTTTTCATTTAATTCAATCATTCCTGTTTCAGAACCTGCAAATAATAATTTGTCTTTTGTAATTGCGTATCTTAAAGGTCTTAATCCGTTTCTATCATTTGCAGCTATAACCCACTCATTATCAGTTCCAGCAATAGCAGCTGGTCCATCCCATGGCTCCATTGTACTGTTCAAAAAATTAAATAATTGTTGGTGATCTTTTGGTAGAGTTTTATTTTTTTTAGACCATGCGTCTGGAACTAACATAAGCTTAGCCAAAGGTGCAGGCTGACCAGATATATTTAATAATTCAAAAACATTGTCTAATGCAGCAGAGTCTGATGCTCCCTGTTGTATAACAGGTTTTAAGTTCTCAACATCGTCAAAAAGGGGACTGTTCATCTCTTGTTCATGAACTTTCATCCAATTTTTATTTCCTCTATAAGTATTAATTTCTCCATTATGCGCTATAGCTCTAAAGGGTTGAGCTAAATTCCAGCTAGGCGCTGTATTTGTTGAAAATCTTTGATGAAAAATAGCAAACCTTGAAACAAATCTCTCATCTTTTAAATCAAGGTAGAAATCTGAGATAGCTTCAGCTAAAAACATCCCTTTGTAAATGATAGATTTAGAACTCAATGAACAAATATAAAAATTGTTTAAAGACTTTTTAAAAGCTTCATTTTCTATCTTCCTTCTAGTTTCATAAATTTTTCTTTCTAAATCTTTATTTGTTAATTCTGGATTATAAGGTTTAAACAATACTTGAATAATTTCAGGCATTGTTTGGAATGCCTTTTCTCCTAAAACTTTTGGATTAACTGGAACTTGTCTCCAACCGTAAATACTAAAATCATTTTTTGTTAATTCACTTTCTACAATAGTTTTGCAACTTTCTTGCGCTGCATAGTCATTCCGAGGCAGAAATATCATGCCCACACATATTTCAGAATTGTCATGTGTGTGTCCTGTCACTTCTATCTTTTCAATGAAGAAATCTTTTGGTATTTCAACATGAATTCCAGCTCCGTCACCAGTTTTTCCATCAGCATCTACAGCACCTCTATGCCAAACTGCTTTTAATGCTTCAATACCATACTCTACAACTCTACGAGATTTTTTACCTTCAGTTGATGCAATTATACCAACACCACAAGCATCATGCTCCATATCTTCTGAATAAACATTATTTTCTTTTAAAAGGTGAAGGTTCTTTTTATAATTTTTCATTAAGCCACTCTTTTTTCTACTTTAGATTTACTCTCTAGATAAGTTTTAATTGAAGCTGCTGCATCTCTTCCATCTTTTATCGCCCAAACAACTAATGAAGCTCCTCTAACTATATCACCAGCTGCAAACACCCCTTTTATATTTGTTTCCATAGTATCAAAATCTGTTTTAATAGTTCCCCACTTTGTTACTTGTAATTCACTACTATCAAATAAATTCGGTAAATCCTCAGGATCAAAACCTAGTGCTTTGATAACCATATCTGCTTTTGTTTCGTAACTTGAGCCTTCTTGTACTTGTGGCTTTCTTCTTCCTGTCTCGTCTGGATCACCTAGTTTAATTTGATCTACAATTATTTTTTCTACTTTATTTGTACCTTTAAATTCTTTAGGACTTGATAACCAAACAAATTCAACACCTTCTTCTTCTGCATTTGCAACTTCTCTCGCAGATCCTGGCATATTTTCTTTATCTCTTCTATACAAACATTTAACAGATTTTGCCTTCTGTCTTATAGAAGTTCTCACACAATCCATTGCTGTGTCACCTCCACCGATTACCACAACATCTTTACCTTCTGCGTTTAAAATTCCTTTATCAAACAAGTCAACATCATCACCTAGACCTTTTTTATTAGATGCTGTTAAAAAATCCATTGCAGGAAAAATATTATCAAGATCATTTCCAGGTAAGTTTACTTCTCTTGCTTTATAAACTCCTGTAGCAATTAAAATTGCATCGTGTTTTTTTCTCAATTGGTCTAGACTTGCATCCTTGCCAACCTCAAAATTTTGAACAAATTCTATTCCTCCATCCTTTAAGAGTTTTGTTCTTCGCTCTACAACTTCTTTTTCTAATTTAAAATTTGGAATTCCATAAATTAATAATCCTCCTGCTCTATCATATCTATCGTAGACAGTTATTTTATACCCATTTTTTCTTAATTGTTCTGCAGCAGCTAAACCAGCAGGACCTGCTCCTATAATTCCTACGCTCTGATTTTTTTCATTCTTTACCTTAATTGGTTTTACCCAGCCCTGAGCCCAAGCATTATCTGTAATATATTTTTCTACTGATCCAATAGTTACTGTTCCATGACCAGACTGTTCAATTACACAATTTCCCTCGCATAATCTATCTTGGGGGCAAATTCGGCCACACACTTCAGGCATATTGTTTGTGCTTTGGGATAATTCATACGCCTCTTTTAATCTTCCTTCTGCTGTCAGTTTAAGCCAATCTGGAATGTTATTACTTAAAGGACAATGAACTTGGCAAAAAGGTACTCCACATTGCGAACACCTACTCGACTGTTCTTTGGCTTTTTCATTGATATATTCGTCATAAATCTCGTTAAAATCTTTCTTTCTCGTATCAACTTCTCTTTTAGGTGGAGTTTGTTGACCTATTTTAACAAATTTGAGCATTTTATCTGACATAATATTATTTAAGTTTTGGCAAAATATACCCTGATTTATGTATATAAAGCATAAAATAGGTCATATATATTGACCTTAATTTTTAAATTATTACCGCCAATTAACACGTTTTTAATTATTGCATAGCTATTATGCTTAAATCGAATTGTTTTAAATAAATACTTTATAAGTTACGAAGAAACAATGTTTCAAAATATTATAGAAGTTTTAATTCTCTCTGCAATTCAAGGAATATCTGAATTTCTTCCTATTAGTTCTTCTGCTCATTTAATTTTAGTTTCTACTTTATATGAATTTAAATCTAGTTCTTTGCTTATTGATATTAGCCTCCATCTAGGTTCACTAATAGCTATAATTTATTTTTTTAAAGATGAATTGTTTGATGTCAGAAAAAATAAAAGAATTTTAAATTTAATTGTATTAGGATCTATTCCATTAATAATTGTTGGATACATACTTTATAGTACAAATTTAATTTATCAGTTAAGAAATTTAGAAGTCATTGCCTGGACTACTTTAATATTCGCAATTATTTTATACATCTCAGACAAAAATCGATTTGATAAAAAAATTTCTTCAAATTTAAATTTTCAGTCAATAATATTTATAGGTGTTTTCCAAATTTTCTCTCTTGTACCCGGAGTGAGTAGGGCAGGAATTACTATAACAGCTGCGAGAATTTTAAAATTTAATAGAATAGATTCAAGTAAGATATCTTTTTTACTTTCAATCCCAGCATTAGCTGGAGCTAGTGTCTTAAGCTTGAAAGATGTTTTTGAACAATCAATTCAGTTTAATTACTTAGTTGTTATTGCAATTATATCTTCATTTATTTTTTCTTTTCTAACAGTTAAATTCTTTTTAATTTATATAAATAAATTTTCAATGAATGCGTTTGTAATTTATAGAATAATAATTGCCTTAATTTTATTTAGTTTAATTTATTAAGTATATTTCTTTTTAATTAAAGGCAGTAATTGAGACAAGAGAACTCCACATAGAATAAAAAAGCATCCGAGTAAATTTTTAACATCTATAATTTGATTTAAAATAAACCAAGCAGCAATAGTTGCAAATACACCTTCAAGAGAAAAAATTATGGCAGCAGGTGCTGGAGTAATATTGCGCTGTGCATAAATTTGTAATACAAATGCAAATCCACCAGATAATATACCTGCATATAAAATTGAATAAATTTCCATTAAAATATTGCTGAAAATAAATTCTTCATAAATAATTCCAATTATAAATGAAAAAATAGCCACAATTAAAGTCTGAGCAGCTCCTAAGGTAAGTGGAAGATTGTATTTAGTTATAATGATCCCAGTAAAAATGATATGTGTACTCCAAAATAAAGCTCCGAGAACAACTAAAGTATCTCCTAATCTTACTGTTGCATCATGAAAATTTGTTAATAAATATCCTCCAATTAAACATAGAACTACAGAAGGCCACACACTCCAATGCATTAATTTTTTACCAAACAAAAAGATGATAATCGGTACCATTGGAACATAAAAAATTGTAAAAAAAGCAGCATTTGCAACATCTGTATAAAGCAAAGCAACTTGTTGTAGTGCTGAGCCTAAGAATAAAGAAATTCCAATTAATAATGAATAAATTATGAAAGTTTTTTTATCTAATTTAAATTCTGATTTAAAATTTTTTAATTCAAATAAAATCATAAGTGGAATTATGGCTAGAAAACCAACAAAAAACCTCACAGCATTGAATGTAAAAGGTCCAATATTATCCATGCCCGTATCTTGGGCAATAAAAGTTGTACCCCAAATAAAAGTGCACAATAAGGCGCTTAATAATGATATGGATTTACTCATTTTTAATTAGACAGCTAGTTTATAGGCAAAATTCTTGCCTAGGTTTTCTTTTAGATCATTATTAAACCTAGCTGCTTCTGCACCATCAATAATTCTGTGATCATAAGATAAAGAAATTGGCAGCATAGTCCTAGTTTGAAACTTTCCATTCATGAAAATTTGTTTTTTTTCTGATCTTCCGACTCCTAATATAGCAACTTCAGGATAATTAATTATAGGAGTAAAAAATGAACCTCCTATGCCACCTAAACTCGTAATCGTCATCGAGCCGCCAAACAATTCTTTTTTATCAATTTTTAAATTTCTACAAAGTTCGCTTACCTCTTTTAATTCTTTACTTATCAGAGAAATTTTTTTGTTATTTGCATTTCTTATTTTTGGAACCATTAATCCATTTGGCGTATCAACTGCTATCCCAATATGGTAATATTTTTTTAAAGTCATTTTTCCAGTATCAATTTCGTCGATAGAAGAATTAAAATTAGGAAATTTCTTAAGAGATGCAACTAAAGCCTTTATTATAAATGCTAGAGGTGTAATTTTAATTTTTTCTCCAGAATACATATCTGTTAATGAACTTCTAAAACTTTCCATCTCAGTTATGTCGGCTTCATCATGATTTGTAACATGAGGAATTGTTGTCCATGAATTTGTAAGATATTTTGATGATAATTTTTTTACTCTTGGTATGTCTTTAATTTCTATTTCACCAAAATCAGAATGTTCAAATTCGTTTTTAATTTTATCTGGTTTACTATCTTTTACTACAACGTTGTTTTTTGAATTAGATGAAACAAATTTTTTAATGTCATCTTCAACAACTCTGCCATCTTTCTGACTTCCTACTACTTGATTAATATCTACACCAAGCTCTCTAGCAAATTTTCTAGCTTTTGGACTTGCTGATGAAATGTCTGAAATATTATTTTTAGAAAATGTTTTTTCTTGGATTTCGGGTTTTATTACCTCAATATTTTTTGGCTCTTTTTCAATTTCTGGTTTTTCTTTAATCTCTTCCTTTTTTACTTTTAAATCGCTTTCTACAGTTAAAATTAAGTCGCCCTCAGAAACTTTGTCTCCTACTTTTATTTTTAAATTTTTAATTTTACCTTCTAAATTTGATGGTATTTCTACGCTAGATTTATCACTTTCAATTGTTATCAGGGCATCATTTTTTTTAATTGATTGACCTTCGGTAACTAATACTTCAATAACCTCAACATCTTTAAAATCTCCAATATTAGGTACTTTAATCTCAGTTTCTGACATTATAATTTTGTTGGCATTGGTTTGTTAGTATCAATATTATACTTCTTCATTGCATCTTTTGCATGCTTGGAAGTAATAAGCTGTTCTTTTGCCAAAATACTTAAACCGTAAGCAACCAAATGTTCTTTATCTACCTCAAAAAATTTTCTTAAATTTTTTCTTGTATCACTTCTTCCAAAACCATCCGCTCCTAATGAATAAAAACTTTTGTTAGTATAAGGTCTGATTTGATCTGAATTCATTCTCATATAATCAGATGCAGCCATAACTGGGCCCTCTGTTTGTCCCAGGCATTGCTCAACATAAGATTTTTTAGGTTCTTTATCAGGATTTAAAAGATTATATCTTTCTACCTCCATTCCATCTTTTCTTAATTCATTAAAACTTGTTACACTCCATATCTCACTGTCAATTTGATAATCATTTTGTAAAGTCTCTGCGGCGGACATCATTTCCCTTAAGATTGTTCCTGATCCTAAAAGTTGGATTTTAGTTTTTTTGTATTTGTTAAATTCTTTTATTTTATACATGCCCTTTAGAATGCCTTCCTCACAATTTTTATCTTTTGGCATTTCTGGGTGTGAGTAATTTTCATTCATTGTTGTAATATAGTAAAAAACATTCTCATTTTTCTCATGCATTCTTCTTAGACCTTCTCGAAAAATTACCGCTAATTCATAATGAAATGTAGGATCATAAGTTACGCAATTTGGAATAGTTGATGCAATTAAATGACTATGCCCATCCTGGTGTTGTAAGCCTTCTCCTGCTAATGTTGTTCTTCCAGCTGTTGCGCCTACCAAAAATCCTCTAGCCTGACTATCCCCAGCTGCCCAAGCTAGATCTCCTATTCTTTGAAAACCAAACATTGAATAAAAAATATAAATTGGGATCATTTCAATATCATGATTAGTATATGCAGTAGCAGCAGCTATCCATGATGACATAGCACCTGCTTCATTGATACCTTCCTCTAAAACTTGCCCACTTTTATCTTCTCTATAAGAACTTAATTGAGCCGCATCCTCAGGTTCATATTTTTGCCCCTCATGTGCATAAATTCCAATTTTTTGGAAAAAACCTTCCATACCAAAAGTTCTTGCTTCGTCGGGAATAATTGGAACTAATCTAGGAGATATATTTTTATCTCTTAATAAATTCGTTAGCATTCTCACAAGTGCCATTGTAGTAGACATTTCTTTTTCACCAGTCGATACTTTCATAAAATCAAAAATATCTTTGGTTGGTGCTTTTATTGGTTTTGCAAAAGTAGATCTTTCAGGTAAAAATCCACCCAATTTAATTCTTCTTTCTTTAATGTATTTTATTTCAGGTGATTTTTCATCGGGCTTAAAATATTCAATATTTCTCACCTGTTCATCTGTTAAAGGAACATCAAATCGATCTCTGTAATACATCAAATCATCAACATCTAATTTTTTAGTTTGGTGAGTAGTATTCACACTTTCGCCTGATTTTCCCATTCCATAACCTTTAATAGTTTTAGCGATAATTACTGTTGGACTTCCTTGATTTTTGGTTGCTTTATCATATGCTGCAAAAACTTTGTGAGGATCGTGTCCACCCCTGTTTAATCTCCAAATATCTTTATCTGACATGCTTGAAACTAATTCTAATGCTTCAGGAGATTTTCCAAAAAACTTTTCTCTCACATAAGCACCGTCTCTTGCTTTCATTGCTTGATACTCACCATCTACTGTCTCGTTCATAATTTTTATTAAGTGACCAGTTTTATCATTAGCAAGCAATGAGTCCCAATATGATCCCCAAATAACTTTTATTACATTCCACCCAGCTCCTCTAAAACTTCCCTCAAGTTCTTGAATAATTTTTCCATTACCTCTAACTGGACCGTCCAATCTTTGAAGGTTGCAGTTAACAACAAAAATTAAATTATCTAAATTTTCTCTTGCAGCCAGACCAATTGCTCCCATTGACTCTGGCTCATCCATTTCTCCATCACCTAAAAAAGCCCATACTTTTCTTCCTTCATCTTTAATCAAACCTCTATTGATTAAATATTTCATGTATCTAGCTTGATATATAGCAAGCATTGGTCCTAACCCCATAGATACTGTGGGGAACTGCCAAAATTTTGGCATTAACCAAGGGTGTGGATATGATGATAAACCTCCTGGCTTTACCTCTTGTCTAAAGCTATCTAATTGTTTCTCATTTAATCTGCCCTCTAAGAATGCCCTTGCATACATTCCTGGAGCACTATGTCCTTGGAAATATATTAAATCTCCACCAAATTTATTATTTTTTGCTCTCCAAAAATGGTTCATACCAACATCATATAATGTTGCAGCAGATGCAAATGTACCGATGTGTCCACCAAGCTCAGGATATTTTTTATTTGCTCGAACTACCATTGCTGCTGCATTCCATCTAATTAAAGATCTAATTCTTCTTTCAATATTTTGATCACCACTAGACTTTACTTCGGCCTCAGGAGGTATTGTATTAATGTATGGTGTATTTTGAGTATAAGGAATGTTTGCGCCTTCGCGATAAGCTTTGTTGATGAGTTCTTTAATTAAAAAATGAGCTCTTTGATTTCCATCTTTCGAAATAACTGCAGATAAAGATTCCAACCAATCTTGAGTTTCAAGTGGATCAATATCAGTACCATTAACTACTTGAATTGTAGATTTTTTTTTCTCAATTATAGGTTCAGATATAATATTTTTTTCCTCTTTTTTTTCAGCCATCGCTTCTTCAGCTTGTTTAATTATATTTTCTGTATCTTTTGGAAGAGTGCTTTCTGATGATGTTTTTGATGATGATGTAAGATTAAGCAATAAATCACCTTTAGAAACTTTATCACCAACTTTAACTGCTAAACTATCTACCTTTCCAGCAATTGTAGAAGGGATTTCAACACTTGATTTGTCACTTTCAATTGTAACTATTGGATCATTTTCTTTGATTTGATCACCAGGTTTTACAAGTATCTCTATAACCTCAACATTTTCAAAGTCACCAATGTCAGGAACAAGTAATTTTTCGCTCATTTTTTAAAATGTTTTATATACCCAAAAAAACATTATTGGATTTTATTTTAACACATTAATAACGTTTTTTCGTTAATCTTGTATTTTTATTGTACAAAAAATAAAAAAATAAATGAATATTAAGCTTTTTAGCTTCTCTCAATACACATGGCTATTCCCATACCACCACCAATACAGAGTGCCGCACAACCTTTTTTTTTATCTTGCTTAATCATTTCATGGATAAGAGTAACCAAAATTCTTGCACCAGAAGCTCCAATCGGATGACCTAAAGCAATTGCTCCTCCATTAACATTAACTTTTTGTTCAGGAATTTTTAATTCTTTAATTACAGCAATACTTTGTGCTGCAAAGGCTTCATTAATTTCAAATAAGTCTACTTCATCCATTTTCCAATTAGCTTTAGATAAAGCTTCTTGAATAGAAGGTATGGGTCCTAGTCCCATTAATGAAGGCTCAACCCCACAAGTAGCCCAAGACACAATTTTAACCAATGACTCTAATGATTTTTTTTCTGCTTGCTCTCTAGACATTAAAACTAAGGCCGCAGCACCATCATTTATACCTGAGGAATTTCCAGGTGTTACAGTCCCATTCTCTTTAAATACTGTTTTTAATTTTTTTAGATCATCTATACTTAAATTTTCTCTAGGATGTTCATCTTTTTCAAAAATAAATTTTTTATTACCATCTTCAATTCGTAATTTAATAAGCTCATCTTTAAATTTATTTACTCTATAAGCTTTTTCTGTTTTTTTCTGAGAATTTAAAGAAAAATTATCTTGTTCATCTCTAGAAATTTTATATTTTTCTGCAACATTCTCAGCTGTAACACCCATATGATAATCATTAAATGAATCAAGTAGACCGTCTTTTATCATTGTATCTACTAATTTGTTTTCAGAAAATTTTTTATCTTCTCTATAATAAATTGCATGAGTTGCTCGAGACATATTTTCTTGACCACCTGCAATGACTATTTTATTTTCTCCTAAACTTATTGATTGATATCCTGAAACAACAGATCTTAATCCTGATCCACAAACCTGATTAACAATATGAGCAGGTTTAGAAACCGGTACTCCTGCACCGATTGAAGCTTGTCTAGCAGGGTTTTGACCAAGTCCAGAAGTTAAAACGTGCCCCACAATTACTTCATCAATCTCCTCTAAATCTAGTTTTGATTTATAAATAACCTCTTTAATTGCTATTGATCCTAATTTTGATGCACTTAGATTTTTTAACGAACCTTTATATCTTCCAATTGGAGTTCTTAGTGCTGAAGTAATAACAACATCGCTAGAATTTTTGCTCATAAAGTAATTAACATAATATTTTATAAGTTAAATTACATCAAAAACTTTGATATATGAGATATATTATTTAAAAGGACCGCTGGCCAAATTGGATAAGGCGCTCGGCTACGAACCGGGAGATTCCAGATTCGAGTTCTGGGCGGTCCACCAAAAGGAAATAAAAATGTTTAATTGGATTTTAAAAGCATCTTTACAGAAATCAGTAATTTATTTTTTTATAATTATTTTAATTATTTTGTTAATTTTAACTTTTGCATTATAAAAAATCATGATTAATGAATTTGAGCAAATAAGTATTAAACCTGGATTCATGAAACACAATGGAGGTGTTTTATTTAGATCTATTTCAGAGAATGAATACGAATTTAAATCTATAATTAATGAAAATCATTTAAATGCTGCAGGAATAACTCATGGAGGTTATTTGTCTGCTTTAATAGATGCTGGAGCGGGAACAGCAGCACATCGAGCCGCAGATAATGCACCCTGTGTAACTATTTCTTTAGATATAAAATTTATAGGTGCTTCAAAAATTGGAGATGAAATTATTGGACATACAAAAATTTTAAAAAAAACAAATACTCTTATCTTTTTATTTTGTGAGCTAAAGTGTAATGATAAAATAATTACTTCAGCATCTGGAGTATGGAAAATTTTAAAAATAAAGCCCTCTAATTTAGGACCTGGTGGGTAATTTTACTCTTTTCTTTTTAAGTTAAAATAGCCAAATACTACTAACAATAGTATTGCTATGGGATAAACAATATTTTTTGATGGTCTGTCTGAATTTTCAATTTTAAATTCACTTATATAGTCTCCCATTTCAAAACCACTTTTTTTTGCTTCTCCGTTCCATTTCAAATTATCAATAATAATTTTATCATCTTCTTTTAATAATGTAATTCCATAGTCCTCTAAAGTAAATTTATCCTCAAAAGTATTTTTTGATATCACAAATAACTTATATCTTTCTCCATATAAACTAGGCCTTGTTATTTTAATTTGAATTTCTTTTGTTGAGTCTAATTTTATTAAATTAATTTTAGTAATATCTTCATAATTGTATTTTGGATAAAATTTATTTAAAACAAAATCAGGTGACAACAAAGAAATAGAAATAACTAAAAAAATGATTATTTCATACCATTTAAGTTTGTTAACAAACCAGCCTTGAGTGGCTGAAGTAAAAACTAAAATTCCAATTAAAGAAGTTATAATTACAATTAATCCATGCCAAATATTTTCAATACCAATAAGTAAAAGTTCATGATTAAATAAGAATACAATCGGCAAAATTCCTGTTCTTAAACTATACCAAAAAGCTTGCACTCCTGTTCTTAAAGGATCTCCACCGGATATTCCTGCGGCTGCATAAGAGGCAAGTCCCACTGGTGGAGTTACATCAGCCATTAAGCCAAAATAGAAGACAAATAAATGAACTGCAATTAATGGAAAAATAAAACCTGAGGCATTCCCAACATCCACCAACACAGTCGCCATTAAAGAAGCAACAACAACATAATTTGCCGTTGTTGGCAAACCCATTCCTAAAAGTAAGCACAAAATAATTGTTAAAAATAATAATATAGTAACGTTATCTTTAGCTATAGATTCTATAACTATTATTAAATTAGTACTTAAGCCTGTAGATCCAACTGCACCAACAATAATTCCTGCAGTTGCAATCGCTATACCAACAGCAACCATATTTAAAGCTCCTTTTTCAAAACCAACTATTGTTTGATTAAACCATTCTTTAAGAGCATCTTTTTTAATTTCATTTTTAATTAACAAATTTATTAAATTGACTAAAACCAAAGTGATGGTTGCATAAAAAATTGAATATGAGGCAGTAAATCTTAAATAAACCAAAGTATAAATTAAAACAAAAATTGGTATTAAAAAATGTACCCCAGATAAAAAAGTTTTTTTTAAATGAGGAACATCTGCATTATCCATTCCTTTAAGATTTAATTTTAAAGCTTCTAAATGTGAAATATAAAATAATGCTATGTAAGAAATAATTGCTGGCAAAAAAGCATGTTTAACTATCTCAAAGTAAGTCACACCAATAAAACTTGCCATCACAAATGCTGCAGCGCCCATGACAGGTGGCATGATCTGACCATTGACTGATGAAGAAACCTCGATAGCACCAGCTTTTTCTTTTGAAAAACCAGTTTTTTTCATAATTGGAATTGTAAAAGTTCCAGTAGTGACTGTGTTTGCAATTGAAGATCCCGAAATTAATCCAGTCATACCTGAGCCTAATATTGCTGCCTTTGCAGGTCCTCCTCTCATTTTTCCAACCATTGCAAAAGCAAGATCTAAAAAATATTTTCCACCACCAGCAGTTTCAAGCAAAGCGCCAAATAAAACGAATAAGAAAATAAAATCTACTGATACCCCAATCGGAATTCCAAAAATTGCTTCTTGATCAAGCCACTGAAAACCTACAAGTCTATTTAATGATAAACCACCGTGTGAAATTATTTCAGGTGCATATCTCCCAAAGTAGGAAAACAATAAAAAACAACTGGCAATAATTACCAAAGGTAGACCAATTGCTCTTCTGGTAGCTTCTAACAGTATCAATATTCCACATCCTCCTAATATTAATTCTAATGGAAAATTAAATGTTTCCGTTATTCTAAGATTTAAAAGTACACCCCCTCTTTCAACCAACTGATCATAAAAAAAATAAATATAAAGACATGATATCGCTCCCATAAAACTGATCAAAACATCAAAAAACGAAATTTTCTTACCCTTTGATATTGGGTAAATTAAAAAGGCTAAAGTTAAAGCAAAACCTAAATGAATTGCCCTTGCTGGCAATCCCTTAAACATTCCAAAATTTAACATGAATGGAAATGGTGAAGCGTACCAAAGTTGAAATAATGACCAAATAATTGCTATTGCTGAAACAATTTTCAAATGAAAACCAGTAATATTTCTAGTTGGTGATAAGTCTTCGCTTATTTTATTTTTAATTTTACTGCTAATTGAGTCGCTCATTAAAATTATTCATACCATAAAAAAAAAGGCCCGGTAAAAATCACCAGGCCTTTTTTATTAATAAAAATTGGATTACATTAACCCAGCTTCTTTATAGTATTTTATTGCACCTGGATGTAGTGGAGCAGATAAACCATCTTTAATCATGTTTTTCTTTTCCAAGAAACCAAATGCTGGATGTTGTTTTTTGAAATCATCAAAATTTTCCATTACAGCTTTTGTAACTAAATAAACAAGCTCTTCAGAAACATCTGCAGAAGTAACAACAGTAGCTTTTACACCAAAAGTTGTAGCATCTTTTTTCTGACCTGTATAAGTTCCTTTAGGTATTACTGCCTGTGCATAATAATCTGCACCATCAATTAAACCTTGAACTTCAGAACCTGTTAAATTAATTGGAGAAGCTTTAGCTGCACAAGTTGCTGCTTGTTCCATAGCACCATTTGGAAATCCAACAGAATAACCAAATGCATCTATTTTTCCATCACATAGCGCTTTAACTTGTTCAGAAGAAGTAAGCTCAGTTGTTGATTTAAAGAAACTATTATCAACACCCATTGCTTTCATCAGTTCTTCCATAGTTCCTCTTTGACCTGAACCAGGATTACCGATGTTAACTACTTTTCCTTTTAATCCAGCAAAATCTTTAATTTTTGCTTTTTTTCTAGCCCAAATTTGAAAAGGCTCATTGTGAACTGAGAAAACTGCTCTCAAATTACTAAATTGTTTTCCTTCCCATTTACTAGATCCATTAACAGCATGATACTGCCAGTCTGATTGTGCTACACCAAATTGGAATTCTCCAGCTGCTATCTGTCCAATGTTGTAGTTAGATCCACCAGTTGATGGAGCAGTACATCTATAAGCTTTAGCTGTACCTTTTTTTCTACCATGTTCAGCACTAATTGCTGATTTGTGAAGCATTTTACATATAGCGTTCCCTGTTTGGAAATATACTCCTGTAGGTCCGCCTGTTCCTATCGTAAAGAACTCTGCTGATTTAGCGACAGTTGTCAAAGACAATGATGCAAATAAAATCAGTAAAGCACTTGATAGAGATGTGACTATTTTTTTCATTATTTACCCCTCTATATTTATATTTATATGTCGTTATTTTTATAATTTTATTCTAACAAAAAATAATCGTAGGTGTATAGTGTGATTTTATAGGTTTTCTGACCAATTCTTTAGTTTATTGACACCTTCTACTACTTTTGGTGCAAACTTATTAATTAAATTTTCATCAATTTTTTTTGTTTCATCAATATTGTTCATAAACTCTTGACCATCAAAATCTGTAAAACTTAACCTTGCTAACATTTTATCTGGATTAAATCCAAAATCAGAACCTGGTAATAAAGCAACTCCAGTATTATTTAATATATCCTTACACATTTCTGATGAAGTTTTAAATTTATTATTTAAAAATTCTGGCATTAAATAAAACCCTCCTTGAGGCTCATTAATCAATACCTGATTTGATTTTAAATTTAAAAAAACATATTTACCAATTGCACTTAAAATATTTACTGATTTTGTAATATAATTTGAATGATCATTTTCGTAAGCTTTGATTGCTGCATACTGAATAGGTGCGCTCACAGCAGAAAAAGTTTCACTAGCTAATACATTGATCATATTTTTTAAATCGTTCAATTCATCTGGAATTATAAAATAACCAAGTCTCCATCCCCCTGCACCACACCATTTACTAAGTCCAGTACTAATAATAGTTTTTTCAGGACAATAACTTGAGATAGATTTAAAATTTTTTGAAAATGTTAATTCTGAATATATTTCATCTGATAAAATTATAAGATTATACTTTTTGGCAATTTCTGAAATTTCTTCTAATTTATTACAAACCTGTCCGGAAGGGTTGTTCGGTGAATTTAAAAATAATAAATAATTTTTATCTTTATCTTTTGATATGATTTTCTCAATTTGTGCTCCAGTAGGAAACCAGTTGTTTTCCCTTTCTGTTTGGAGAATTTGAATTTTATTTCTCCCTAAAATAGCTTGTGGTGCATATGAAACCCAACTGGGTGCTGGCAATATAATTTCACCATCAAAAATTACATGCAATAAAAACATTAATTCTTTAGATCCTGGTCCAATTATTACATTATTCGATTTGTAGTTATAATTTTTCTTTTTAGATGAATATTTCGCTACAACTTCCCTTAATTCCTCAAGGCCCTGCATGGGTAGATATTTGTTTTGATGAGCATTACTTTTTAATTCTTCAACAACATCTTCTGGTACTTTAAATGGTGACTGTCCAAAACCAAATTTAAATATTTTTTTTCCTTGTTGTTCTAGTTGTTTTGAAGTTTCGTTAATTGCAAGAGTAGATGATGGCTTCAGATCTTTGACAAGATTTTTTAACATTTAATTACTCAATTCTTTTAAATTATTAAATTGTTCTAGAGCTTCGGGGTTTGCTAAAGCTTGTATGTTTTTAATTTGACTTCCTTCTATCTTACTTTTAACTGCAAGTTCAACTATTTTGCCACTTTTTGTTCGAGGTATATCTTTTACAACAATAATTTTTCTTGGAACATGTCTAGGAGATGCATTTTTTTTTATTTGTAATTTAATTTTGTTAATTAATTCTTCTGTTAATGAATAATTTTTGCTCATTACAATAAATAAAACTATTCTAACATCATTATCCCATGATTGTCCTACAACAATAGATTCTTTTATTTCTTTAAACTTTTCAACTTCTGAATATATCTCCGCTGTTCCAAGTCTTACACCTCCTGGATTTAAAGTGGTATCTGATCTTCCATGAATTATATAACCGCCACTATTTTTTATCTCAGCGTAATCTCCATGGTGCCATATATTTTTAAATCTATTAAAATAAGCACTCTTAAATTTAATATCATTTTTATCATTCCAAAACTTTAAAGGCATTGATGGAAAAGGATTTTTACAGACAAGTTCTCCTTTACTATTTTTTAAAGACTTCCCTTTATCACTTAAAACATCTACATCTAAAGCCAAACCATTGTTTTGTATTTCTCCTATGTTCACTGGCTGATATAAATTTCCTAATACGAAGCACGAAACAATATCGGTACCACCAGAAATAGATGACAAGTGCACATTTTTTTTAATATGCTTATAAACATATTTAAAACTTTCTTCTGAAAGAGGTGAGCCTGTTGAACAAATTGTTCTTAGTTTATTTAGTTTGAATTTATATTTTAATTTTGGTTTAAATTTTCTTAAAGCATCTACATACTTCGCACTTATTCCAAATAAAGTTATTTTTTCTCTTTGTGCTATTTTCAAAAGCAAATCGGATGATTTAAACATTGGGGATCCATCAAAAAGAACAATAGATGCCTTCGAAGCTAATGAACTAACTAACCAATTCCACATCATCCATCCACATGTAGTAAAATAAAAAACATTATCATTTTCTTTAATATTACAATGTAATTGATGTTCCTTCATATGCTGGATTAAAACACCACCAGATCGATGACAAATGCATTTAGGCTTTCCAGTAGTACCACTTGAATATAGTATTGCTAATTCTGTCTCAAAATCAAATCTTTTGAAATCAATTTTTTCAGCATTAGTTTGCATTAATTCATTCCATTTAAATAAATTAATTTTATTTAATTTATATTTATTTTTAATAAACTTTTTTCCAGGATAGTTACTAATTATAACACTTTTAATTGATGGGATTAATTTTAAAATCTCTGGAAGTCTTTTTAAAACATCTATTTTTTTTCCATTATAAAAATACTGATCAGTGATAAATAAAACTTTTGGATTAATTTGAGAAAATCTTTCTATAACACCTTTAGATCCAAAATCCGGACTACAAGAAGACCAAATACACCCCAGGGAAGTTGTAGCAATGAATGCTTCAACAGTTTCAATAGTATTTGGCATATAGGCTGCTACTCTATCTCCTTTTTT
>NZ_JBNAIL010000002.1:0-69634 GCF_052048195.1 Candidatus Pelagibacter sp. HIMB123
TATCAATCGTTTCTTTGTCCATTATAATTTCACCATCCTCTTTTGCTGGAAGCTTATCTAACCATTCTTCTTTGACATAAACATGGCAGGTAGCACACGCCATTCCACCACCACAATCTGCATCAATTCCTGGAATATCGGCTTTAATACAAATCATAATTTTCCTTTATAGATCACTTTAAGACTACTTATTGTAAAACTTATCCACATGTCCACTAAATGTTGTTTTGGATGTTCACGTTTTGATTCACTTTTGATTCAATTACGGACTCAAAATACAACCTCTTGAATGTATTGTATAAATGGTCTATAAAGTAGAACAAAACAAGAACATGAAACTAACAATCCCTTATTATCTACATAAAGCAGGCGCTGGTTTTCCTTCTCCTGCAACCGATTACATCGAAGAAGATATTGATCTGAACATGCATTTAATAAGAAATGTTCCAGCAACTTTCATCATCAGAGTTCAAGGTAAATCCATGGTCGATGTTGGGATTAATGATGGTGACTTATTAGTAGTTGATAAAAGTTTAAAACCAAAAAACTTTTCAACAGTGATTGCAAATGTTCATGACGAGCTTGTGGTTAAAACTTTAGTTCAAGAACGAGATAAAAAATTTTTAACTTCTGGATCTAAAGAGTTTTCTGACAGAATTTTAATTAACGAAGAACAAGATATTTTTATTTGGGGGGTTGTTACTTATGTCATCCATTCAACATACTAAAAAAATAGCATTAATTGATTGTAATTCTTTTTACGTTTCTTGTGAAAGATTATTTAATCCAAAAATAAGAAGAAAACCTGTTGTCGTTTTATCAAATAATGATGGCTGTATCATTTCAAGATCAAATGAAGCAAAAGCTTTGGGTATTAAAATGGGGGAACCTTATTTTAAAGCAAAAGATATTATTCTTAAAAATAAAGTTGAAGTTTTCTCATCTAATTATTCTTTATATGGAGATTTATCTAGAAGAGTAATGCGAACTCTTAAAAGATTTAATTCAGAAATAGAAGTTTACTCCATTGATGAAGCGTTCTTAGATTTATCAAACTTTCCTGATAGTGAAGTAGAAAAAGTTGGGAAAGAAATAAGAGAAACAGTTTTGCAATGGACTGGTATCCCAACAAGTATTGGAATAGCGAATACAAAAACATTAAGTAAAGTTGCAAATCATATTGCAAAGAAAAAACAATCAGGGGTAACAAGCTTAATTGGAATTGAAAACTTAGATCCTATTTTAGAAAAAGTTGAAATTAATGATGTTTGGGGTGTTGGTAGACAACTAACTAAATTTTATCAAAAGCATGGAATTTATAATGCTAAGCAGTTAAAAAATAAATCTAATACCTGGATCAAAAAATCTTCAAATGTTCTAAGTTCAAGAACTGCAATGGAGCTTAGAGGAGTTTCTTGTATAGGTTTAGAGACCACTACTACTAAAAGAAAAAGTTGTGTTGTTTCAAGATCATTTGGAAAAAGAATTGAAACGTTCCAAGAGTTAAAAGAAGCAGTTGCTAACTATTGTTTAAATGCATCTGAAAAGATTAGATCAGAGTCTTTAGTTGCAAAAGCAATTACAGTGTTTGTTAGAACCAGTCCCTTCCAAAGGAATTTTGGTTACTATTCAAATGCAAAGACAGTTGATTTTCCAATTGCAACAAACAATAGTATTGAAACAGTTAAGACAGCAGTTTCAATATTAGAAAGCATATTTAAAAATGGTTACCGTTATCAAAAAGCAGGTGTGATGCTAACAGGACTTTCTAATGCAAGTGATAAAACAAATTTATTTACATCTGAAAAGGATGAAAAAATAAATAGCTTAATGCGATCAATTGATAACACTAATCATCGATATGGAAGATCTACTTTAAGCGTTGCAAGTGCTGGGGTTCATAAAAAATGGAATATGAGAAGACAATATTCCTCTAAAATTGATACAGCAGATTTCTTTTGTTTGCCAACGATTAGAGCCTAATTTATATTCTTATCAAGATTAGTTAAAAGCTCTCTCTTTTGATCATCACTTAACTGAGGAATATTTGCTAAAATCGGTCTTACTTCAAAATTTAAATCTTTGAGCAAAGTATCTATTCCTATTTCTATAATGACAGGTTCAGTAATGTCCCAACCAGCAATATATCCACTTTCTCCCCTGCATTCTTGAAAGCTAGGAATTGAAGTTTCATCTAAACCTCCAAATTTAAACCTATCAACTAAACTGACTCTATTTGCGGGAAAATTAAATTTTGAGTAATATTCTAAACACATACTTATTGGGAATTTAATCCCATCCCATTCAACCAAAATATCGTAATCAATCCAATCATCTCCATGTTTTATATATTTATAAGCTAATAAAGAAGCACCAGATCTTTTTAAAAATATTGGTTCATCAATATTTTTAAATCCATCCAAATTAAAATCTTCTAGTTTTTTTCCTTTTAAAAATTTTTTAAATTTTTTAGATGACTCAGTTGGTTTAGATTTCCCACGAGCAGTCTCAAAATTTTCAAAAAAAGTGCTTGGATCATCTTTATACATTTTATCATCAACGATTTTGATTGGGTTTCCTGTCTCTTTATATTTAATATGTTTAAAATTCATCCCACCCTCATTTTTTAATATTGATCCTGCTTTTAGTTTTAAGCTACCTGGGCGTATTAAAACGATATCAGTTAAATTATCATTATCTAAATCTGAAAATCTTACTTGGTCAACAAAACTATTCCATTCATTTCCTTCATGTTTTGGAACATAGTCTTTTGGTGGATCTACTAAAATATAAAATTTAGAGTTAAATTCATTTTCTCCTAAATTTTCTATAACCTGTACTCCAGTACCAACATATAATTCTCCCGCTCTAGATACTACGATATCTAAGTCACCATCCTTATCCAAATCCCAAAAAGAAACTTCTGGCACTGTTCCCCAATTTCCTTCTGGCACAGGTAGTTTAATTTTCTTTTTAAATTTACCCTTGCCATCATTTAGTGCTATACCTGTTACCGTACCCTCGTATTCATGACCACCATGAACAATATCTAAATCTCCATCATTATCAAAATCACCAAGTTCAATTCCAAATGCATTGATAGAACCACATTTTTTTATTTTCATTTTACCGGTGCCATCATTATGCAAACACCGCAAAACTCTTTTTAAATCTGTTAAAACAATATCTATATCTCCATCATTATCGATATCACCTACAGCTCCACCATGATCAAAAATTTTAAACTTCTTTTTTGATAAATGAGTTGATGAACTTTCTAACCAAGTTCCATTTTTTTGACTTAAAAAATAACTATCTCTAAAGCCATCATGATTTCCACCTCCAATTCCATGATCTGCTAAATAAAAATCTAATATTCCATCATTGTTAAAATCAGCTATCAGTTGCTGACGAGATAAACTATGTCCAGAAGGTTCTCTTTTATCAATAATAAGTTTTGAATTATCAATGAAAGACCCATCCTTTTGACCCAAATAAAGTGTCGGTCCTGGCATGTCCCCTTCACATTTTTTACCACCACATGCACCAGATGTATCTTTACCACTTGTTTTAAGGTTGATTGGACGCATTGTCCCTGAATATAAAAAATCTTTTATTCCATCATTATTAAAGTCGTGGTAGCTCCATCTGTGACCAAAATAATATCTTTGCTTTGTTATCCCAGGTCTAGACTGTCCAAAAACAGTCATACCTTCATAGTTTTCAATAAAAATTCCTGCTTGAGGTTTATCTTTGGCAAAAACATTATTTGCGAATGCAAATAAAAATAGAATACCTAAAATTTTTTTCATGATCTAAGCTTTAAAAAGCTTATCAGATAAGTTTTGCAGCTTATCTCCAAAGAAAACTTCTTTTTCAATTTTTTTGAAGTCCAAATCAAATACCGTAGACATGGCAGAAGCATATACAGATCTTGCATCAATCGTTGCATTTAAATCTCTTCCTTGATAAAGCTCTTTTCTTTTTAATCCTGGCCAATCAGAGTAAACTTGGCTTTTCTTTAATAAACCACCAGCCATAAATAGAGCGGTACCATATCCATGTTCTGTGCCATTTCCTCCATTTTGAGCGATTGTTCTTCCAAACTCTGTGACTGTTAATATCAAAGTATCTTTATAAGCTTCTTTTAAATAAACCTTAAGATTTTCAATTATCTCATCCATTTCAAGTAGACATTTGGTGTGAGTACCGTTAATTCCACCTTGAGCAGCATGAGTATCAAATCCATTTACTTCAAATACTGCAACTCTTGGACCATCGGATTTTTTTAAATACTCAGCAGCTTTCATTGCTAAGTTGCCATTTTTTCTTTTTCCGTAACTCGACGTCATACCCATCATTTGTTCATTTTTACGCTTTTTAATAAAGTTCATCATATCGAGTAATTCTTCTTCTGAACTATCGGCATAAACGGATTTTAAAAGATCAATCGTTTCTTCTCTTGGAAGTCTTCCATCAGCTGGAAAATAATTGTCATTTTTAGGAACACCTCTTAACAATAATGGCATCGGCAAAGATAAAGCTAAACCCTCTCCTTTATGGTTAGCTATTTTCATTGCTCTTCCAAGCCAACCTGTTTTTTCTTGGTAAGGAACTCTTCCTCCTGACTCCATTAAATTTTGACCTTCAAAATGTGATCGAGCTGTGTATGGAATGCTAGTTGCATGAACAACAGCACCAGTGTTTTCTTTCCAACATTTATGGAAGGCATTTAACTTTGGATGAAGAGCAAAATCTGTGTCTAATTTAATAGGATTATCAATTAAAATTTTTTTTCTTCTTTTTAGTAGATTTTTGTCTCCAATTACAGGAACAGCTGTAATCCCATCCATTCCTCCTCTTAACATTATAACTACTAAGTTTTTCTTTTTGGAAGTTGAAGCTAAAACTGGGAAATTAAATCCAGCTAAAAACAAAGAAGTTGCAGTTCCTTTTAAAAAATCTCTTCTTGATATCTTCATGCCTTTAATACCTCCGGTAAGTTAAATAATAATATATGTTTTTCCTCGTTAGTCTTTGCTTTTGATACAATTTTTAGAATTTTATCTGGATTATCAAAGTTATTACGAATTATTTTTTCATGAATATTGTCATCTAACATATCTTGTGTGTTGAATTTATGGAAAGCAGTTTTAGCAAACATTATTCTTCTTATAATTAATTCTGTTGAAAGCCAGTCTTTTTCAAGATCTGAAAATCCATTAGGTTGTTTTTGTCTATAAGGATGACAACCTAAATCTTCTAAAAACCAACCTTGCCAGCTAATGTCTCCAAAAGGTTTAATTCCTAGTGGCAGACTATCAATTTCCTTCTCTTTAGTTGGATATGAGTAAGTTGATCCTGACATATTTATCGTTGTAAGCCACCAGTTTTCTGGATTTTGAAATTTTCGATATTTATCATTGTATTCAAAAGCAACTTTAATTGCAGCTTTATGAACTTCTGGTAAAAATCCATCCGATTGTTCCCACGCTTTTATAACTGGCGCAATCATTTGAGGCGTTGGCTCATCTGTAATTAAATATCTACAAAGCTTTGTTGCGATAAACTCTCTACAAGAAGGATGGTTAACTAAATCCTTGATAGCTAGTTTTATAGCTTTTCTTCCTCTTTTGTATTCTTTTCCTAAAACTATTTTTTTACCAGGTTCGTGCCTTTCTGGATCAAATCTTACATCACTTCCATTATCTTTTGATTTGCTCCACTTAGGTCGCCATCCAGTCATAATTTTTGCTAATTCTATGACATCTTCTTGCGTATAACCTGCTTTTGGAGAAATAGTGTGAAGCTCCATTAATTCTCTTGCGTGATTTTCATTAAGTGTTGCCGGTCTCTTTTCTCTTCTTCTCCATTCTTGCTTTGCACTTTCTGACTTAGGGCCCACATTTTCTTTATTATCAAGATGCATAATCATTGGCCAAGCTAGAGTTGCTTCGGTTGCCATAGTTTCAAAATTTTTATCCATATTGGCTCTAATAAAATCTCTCTGATAAGCTCCAGTAGAATATGAGCCTAATGTTTGTGTGTCGCTTATCGTAAAATGATTTCCCCAAAAATACCAAAGCTTAGCTAAAACTGGATGGTCGCTTCTTATACCTTCTGCGTGTCTGATGCACAGTTCGTTAGCGGGCCAAAGTTTTTTTCCAGTATCAGCCTCTAATTTACGTTCAGCTCTCCTAAAACCTTCTGGATCATTTTTATATTTTTTTCTTAATGTGGTATTTTCTTCAACCCTTTGTGTTATCCAATACTTTCTCATTTCTTTTTCAGAATAGATATGTTTCCCCTTCCAATTAAATTCCGGAATTGACTCGACCTGTTTTTGAGCCCAAATTAATGGATCGGAAGGAGCTTTTTCATCAGGCTTTAAGCCAAATGCAACTTTTCTAAAAAAGTTTTTCATAATTTATTTTATTTTATCAATATCATGAATATTTGTTAAGGAATTATTAAATTCTTCAATATTTTCTCTTAACGCTAAACTAGAAATTGAATAAATCATTACAAGTAACAAAACTAATGGCAATGAAGTTATTACTGAAGCGTAGCTTTTGATAAGCAATATATAAAATATAATAAACAAAGCTGATCGAATTAAAACAGTTTTTCTAAAAACACTAATTATTGAAAGTGAGTGTTTTAATAAATTAAAAAAACTCATTTGAGATGGACCAAAATATCTTTTGCCTCTGATTGAGGGTGTTATTATTAAATCTTTCTCTGTTTTTTTCAAAGAAGCAGAAAAACTATTCCAGGTAGCCTTTTCCTCAAGCAGTTTTTTTACAGTTGATTTAGATAGACAAGTAAAGTTCCCAAATTTAATTGATTGTCCGGTAAATGCTAAAGTTAGAAACTTATGAAATTGATAACATAATTGAAAAAATAATCCTTCAGATCTCTTAATTCTTTCACCAACAATTGACTTTTCGCCTGATCGTTCTGAAAGTTGAATAAAATTTTTAATTTCCTCAGGTCTATCTTCTCCGTCACCATCCATTGGAATAACAAAATCGAAATCTTTTTTTTCTAAGATATATTTTAAACCAGATGCAATGCATCTTGCATGACCTCTGTTCTCTTTCATATTAACTATCTCAATTGAATTGATATTCTCAATATTTGGATAGGTATCAACTATCTGTTGAGAAGAAGCATCGTTTATAACAACTATTGATATTTCATGATTTAAATCATTTATTTCATGGTTAATATTTTCAATAAGTAATTTTAAAGACTCTCTGTCGTTATAAATTGGAATTAAAATTACGTATTTCATCTATCTTGAACCTACACAAACATTATCAAGACACATATAATCTTTCAATTGATCAAGCTTTTCTCTTTCAACAAAGCCTTCCCAAACTGGTCTAGATTTTAAATGATAAGATAGGTTTCCAGCATTCCATTCGTCACCTAAAACTACATTAATTGCTGAATTAAATTGTTGGTCCCATGCATATTGAGTTTTTACTGCAATTTCTTTACCTGGATAATCAGTTCTCTTGTCATCTTTTGAAATCGAAACATAAGCGTAAAGCACAGGTGGTAAAAAGAAAAAGAAAACAAATCCAATCACAAATGCTTTTAGTTTTTTTAAATTAATTTGTGCTTGGAATAAATAAACAAACAGTGTACCAAAAAATAAATAAAAAGGTGTCATCCACATAGTTCTAATTTTTGATCCAGTAATTAATGATGTTAAAAACATTAAAACAATTGGTAGAATATTAATTGCTAATAAAAATAGTAATTTTTTATCTTTAAAATTAAAATTGAACTTAATTTTTTTTACCAATAACCAAATCAAAATAAAAAATGGAATCAATATTCCCATTTGTTTTAACAAAAAGATTAATGGAAATTTAATGTGATCCAACAAAATGGATTGTTCTAATCCAGTTCTGGCCAATCCGTATGTAATTGTAATAAAATCATTGTTGTATAACCATATAAAATGTGGGACTAAAACAACTAAAAAAACTTCAATACTAATAAGATATTTAAAATCAAATTTTTTCTCCTTTTTGAAGAATATTAAATAAATAAATAAAAGATCAATAGAAACTAATAAATAAATAAATAGATATTTTGATAGAAAGCCAAAAGCAGCAAATAGACCTACTAAAAAACAATCTAAAAACTTAATTTCCTTGCCACTATATATTTTCCAGGAATAATAAACTGTTAAAGACCAGAAAGGTAATTGACATACATTTACATTAAATTCAGGTGTGGTGAAATTATAAAAATAAATTGCTTCAATTAATAATACAGAAATTAAACCTAATAATTTAATGTTAAATATTTCACTTGAAAATTTAAAAACATAATAAAAAGAAATAATTACAAAGATTTGACTTAGTAAATAATAAGCCCAATCTTGTGATCCAAAAATTTGATAAAAAACTTCTGGAAAAAAAGCACTCATTGGTGGATGTTTATTAAATCCCCAATCTAGATTACTTCCCCAAGCTAAAGCTTCGATTGTATCCAGGGGTAAATTGTGATTTGTAATTGATGGAATCAGAGACCAAAAAATTAGATGAGCTGTAACAAAAATATAAAAAACATTATTGATATTTTTGTTATTAACGGTCATTTATAAATATTTATATCAATTAAGCTTGCTTGACACCCCTAATTTGCTGAATATACTGCGAGCGATTAAAATTAAGCTATGCCAAAGACTGCTAAAGCAAAGAAAAAAGTATCAAAACCAAAAACTAAAGTTGTAACTAAGTCAAAACCAACTACAGCTAAAGTTGCGCCCAAAGGTCCTGTAAAAATTTCAAAAACTTATGTTCCAAAAGATACTGAAAAATATATGTGTGAAAAACATAAAGTATATTTCAGAATAAGACTAACTGAATGGAAAAAAGAATTAATTAAAGCTAATAACGAGGCTCTTTATAATGGTGGTATGGATGATAATAATATTTCTGCTGATATTGTTGATCAAGCAAACTCCTATATTGATAGCAATGTAGAAATGAAAGCAATTAACAGACAGATTAAATTAATCTCAGAAATTGATAAAGCATTAAGAAGAATTAGAGAAGATACTTATGGATACTGTCTGGATACAGCAGAGCCAATTGGATTAAAAAGGTTAATGGCAAGACCTGTTGCTAAATATACTATTGCTGCACAAGAAAAGCATGAAAAAGAAGAAAAAGTTCATGCAGATGATTAATTAAATTTTTGGAATTTTTGCCTCTTTATCCATAAAAGCATATCCTTTAACTACAGCCTCACGTTCAGATATTTCTTGGTACCATCTAGATAAATTCTGATAATTTTTCAAACCAATATCATGCCATTCATGTCTCGCCATCCATGGCCATGTTGCAATATCAGCAATTGTGTATTCAGGACCTGCAAGAAATTTAGATTGTTTTAATCTTGTATCTAATTCTCCATAAATTCTCTTAGTAATTTTAAAATATCTTTCTTCCCCAAAT
Source organism: Candidatus Pelagibacter sp. HIMB123 (assembly GCF_052048195.1). Lineage (NCBI taxonomy): Bacteria > Pseudomonadati > Pseudomonadota > Alphaproteobacteria > Candidatus Pelagibacterales > Candidatus Pelagibacteraceae > Candidatus Pelagibacter > Candidatus Pelagibacter sp. HIMB123. Next base: position 9,483 of record NZ_JBNAIL010000002.1, read on the forward strand.
TCACTTTTGCCAGGATTGTAGTGATGAAACTGATGATGTTGACCAATCATTGGACCTACGGTTCCCATTTGAGCCATTAACCATTGATTAATAACCAGTCTATCCTTTTCATTATAAAATTTTCCACTTTTGTCACCTAGGTACATCAAGATTGCACCAGACTCGAAGATGCTTTTATTGTTCTCATGATCAATGATGACAGGAATTTTTCCAAATGGACTAATTTTTAAATATTCTGGTTTAAATTGTTCATCTTTACCTAAATCAACTTTGGTTACTTTGTACTCATAACCAATTTCTTCAAGCATAATACTTATTTTCCATCCATTAGGAGTGTTGGCAGAAAAAAGCTCTATCATTTTTTAATTCCAAGTCTTTCTTGTGCAGCTTTAGAAGTTGTTGTGAATTCAAATCTTAATTTTTCATCAGGTTTAGCATATTTAAAACAGCCTCTTGCTGCTAAAGCACCCTCATGGAAACCTGAAAGAATTAATTTTAATTTTCCTGGATAAGAACAAATATCACCAATTGCAAAAATTCCGTTTACATTGGTTTCAAAATTTTCAGTATTAACTTCAACAGTTTTTTTATTTATATTTAAACCCCAATCTAAAATTGGCCCAAGCTGCATGATTAAACCAAAGAAACCTAATACATAATCAGATTTAATTTCTTTAATTTCACCTTCATCATGTTTTATTTTAACAGTTTCAATTTGTTTGTCTCCAGTTACTGAGTCCATTTGATATTTCGTAAATAAATTTAATTTTCCTTGATCATTAAGATCTTTTACTTTTTGAACACTAGACTCTGCTCCACTAAAACCATCTCTTCTATGTATTAAATTTACTTTAGATGTATTTGATAATTCAATTGCCCAATCTAAAGCTGAATCCCCTCCACCAAAAATTGAAATAGATTTATCTTTAAATATTGATTTATCTTTAATTGAGTAAAATAAAGAACTACCTTCAAATTTTTCGCACTCCTTCACTGGAAACTTCCTTGGCTCAAAAGAACCAACACCTCCAGCTATTACAATTGCTGCAACATCAAACTCTACTCCACCTGACGTTTTAACATGCCATCTACTTTCAGTTTTTTTAAGTTGTTCTACTCTTTCGTTTAAATGAAATTTGACATTGAAAGGTTTAATTTGTTTTAAAAGATTATTAGTTAGTTCTTCACCAGTACACTCTGGCACAGCTGGAATATCATAAATTGGTTTATCAGGATAAAGCTCGATACATTGACCACCTGCTTTATCAAGATTGTCTACTATCTCACAGCTCAATCCTATAATTCCAAGTTGATGAGCGCAAAATAATCCTGTTGGCCCTGCTCCAATAATTAATACATCTATTTTATTCATCTAACCTTGCTTTGACGGAATGTTTACTTCTAGTCCATCTAACTCATCTGAGACAATTAACTGACAACTCAACCTGCTATTATTTTTTGGTTCAAAAGCCATATCAAGCATATCTTCTTCACCATCCTCTTTTGCTGGAAGCTTATCTAACCATTCTTCTTTGACATAAACATGGCAGGTAGCACACGCCATTCCACCTCCACAATCTGCATCAATTCCTGGAATATCATTTTGAACAGCACCTTCCATTACAGTCAAACCGTTTTGAACATCAATCGTGTGGGTTTTGTTATTGTGAGTGTGATAAGTAATTTTTGCCATGCGTTATATATAGTTTCTTATCTAAATAGGACAAGTAAGTAAAATCATACTTAGTATATTTTTAAATATTTTGAGGTTCGGGTAGTTCTTTTTTTATAAAATAGCTTGTATCTTCTTTTTGTTTCATAAGTGCTGGAATAATTTCTTTATAAGCATCTATTAATCCATCATTTGGTTTTGGTAACTGATCTTTAATATGATGATGTAATCTATCTAAATTATATGATGGAACTGTTGGGAACATGTGATGAGTTAAATGATATTCCATTTTCCAATATAAAAAACTCAGTATGGGATTTAAATACATTTCACGTGATGTAACTCTATGATCTTTGACGTTTCTTGCTAAACCAGCATGTTGAGTGAATGCAACAATTTTATGTAAAGTTTTTCCGTAAAATTGTGGTAACACAAAAAATAATAAAGGCATCCAAGAAGAAACTAATATAGACCACAAAATAATTGATAGCCAAATAGCAACATAAATTCTTGAAATAAAAATTGCTTTTGCTTGTGCATTCTCAGGAATACTATCTTGCATAACTTTTGTTTTAATTCCTAAAGCATGTTGAATAATTTCAAATGAAATATGTTTTTTAAAAAACACTAAATCTAAAAATGGAATTATATTTATAATTAATCTCTTTGGGGTTTCTTTTAAATCATTGCCATATTCAATTTCATGATCAAAAGGATTTTCTGTTGAATAAGTATTTCCATGATGAACAAAATGTGTGTATCGCCATCTTGTTGGTTCAAAGTTAGCCATGTAAGAGGAGATGTAATAAAAAAGTTCGTTTAAAAATTTTGATTGAAACGCAGTTTTATGACCCGTCTCATGCCATAATGGATTAGAAAAAGAATAAATATTCCCATAAACTAAAAACCAAAATACTGACCACCATGTACCCCAAGTTTGATAAGCTAGAATTCCAGTTATCAATAATAGTCCGAAAAAAACTGAAACGTGTTGTAGTCCTTTTAAATCAGATTTCTTAGAAAGTTCTTTAAGTACTTCTTTATCAACTTGGCATTTGTGCCATTTTTCTAATTTAACATCCATAGCAAAAAATTATGTATAGTTATTATATATAATTTTATTAAAGGTAAAAAAAAAGGGCAAGTACAAAAATGTACCTGCCCTTAATTTAAATTTTAAGTAAAACTACTTAGCTCTACCAGGTTGTTGCATAGCTGCTGCCCAAATGATCAGACCGAAAGCGATCTTGTTCAAGAAGTCAGCTGCGTTGTAAATCACGTTTAGTGAGTTAGCATCTACACCACCTGTTAGGTAACCAAAAATGTAACCTAATGGGTAAATCGCCCAACCTACTGTAACGATCATTCTCATTGCACCAAAAGCAGTTACAAGTGCTTTGTTACCACTTTTCGCTGCTCTCTTACCTGCTTCACCAGAGAATACTTCATACAAGATGTATACCCAACCAGCCATACCGATTATGAAACCAAGTGTAGCGTTGATGTATCCAGCTTCTCCTAAGTATCCACCTACTAGCATTACTAATGTACCAATCATTAGTCTCCAGAAAATTCCAGAGTCTGATTTGTTTACTGCTGCTAGAACAAAATAGAATTCTAACATCAATAATGGCACTGTAATTAACCAGTCAATATATCTGTAAACTGTTGGTGACTCACCAGTCATGATCCATACTTCTCTCATGTAAATGTAGTGTACGAATGCAATACCAGTTACTAGACCAGCAACAGTCATTGAAACTCTCCATCCAGCTGGAACCGAACTTCTTTCTAAGAAAAAGAATACAGTAGCAGCTAAACAAGCCATTGAAACTAGCCAGAATGAAATTCCAACAAAGTCATCAGAGGCTAAAAGCACAGTTTCTGCGTTTGCTGCACCAGTTACGCCCATAAGAGCAACAACTGTAAGAGCAAACAATTTAAGTTTTTTCATAAAAAACTCCCTCTTCGTTAGTTTTTATTTTTTAGTTTATATAAACTAGACTTGAGTTACCCCAAGCCAAAGTTGTGGTTAAATAGCAAATTAAAGTAGTTTTATGAAGACTTAATTGTCACTAATAAGCATTGATTTTACTTAATTTTTAAAATTAAATACAATTTATAAGTTAAAAACCAAAAAAAATAAGGAAATCGAATCAAATCTTTATGTCTTCTAAGTTTAATGAAATTTACGAAAATTCTATAAATAATCCTGAAAAGTTTTGGCAAGAAGCCTCTGAAGATATCTTTTGGTTTAAAAAACCAACAAAAATTTTAAATAAATCCAACCCGCCTTTCTATAAGTGGTTCGAAGATGGGGTCACAAACACCTGCTATAACGCTTTAGACATCCATATTGATCAAGGAAGAGGACAAAAAACTGCATTAATCTACGATAGTCCCATTACTGGTAACAAAAGTAAGTTCACTTATAAGGAATTAAGATCAAAAGTCTCTAGATTTGCGGGGGCATTGAAAGCGCAAGGTGCAAACAAAGGAGACCGAGTGATCATTTACATGCCGATGATCCCTGAAGCAGTAATTGCCATGCTTGCTTGTGCTAGAATTGGTGCAATTCACTCTGTTGTGTTTGGTGGGTTTGCCTCAAATGAGCTTGCAAGTAGAATAGATGACAGTAAAGCAAAGTTATTAGTAACTGCTTCATGTGGTTTTGAGCCAGGAAGAACTGTTGAGTATAAGCCACTAGTAGATGAAGCTATAAAAATAGCCAATCACAAAATTGAAAAGATGATTTTATTTCAAAGACCTGGTCATGAAGTTAAATTAAATACTCCAACAGAGGTCAGCTGGGAGGAAGTTGTCTCTAATGCGAAAGATGCTGACTGTGTTGAGATGAACTCAAATGAGTTTGCATATATTTTATATACATCAGGTACGACTGGAACTCCAAAAGGTATAGTGAGAGATATTGGTGGTCACATTGTTGCTCTTAAATGGACTATGAAAAATATCTATAACATTGATAAAGATGATATTTGGTGGTCAGCAAGTGACATTGGTTGGATTGTGGGGCACTCTTATATTGTTTATGCTCCATTGTTCAAAGGATGTACTACAGTACTGTTTGAAGGTAAGCCTGTTGGAACACCTGACGCTGGTGCTTTCTGGAAAATCATTTCAGATTATAAAGTAAAGTCACTTTTTACAGCACCAACAGCTTTTAGAGCTATTAAAAAAGAGGATCCTGAAGGTAAATTTTTCTCAAAATATGATTTGAGTAGTTTTGAAAGCTTATTCCTTGCTGGAGAAAGAGCTGATCCAGATACTATAAAGTGGGCTGAAAATTTACTTAAAGTTCCGGTGATAGATCATTGGTGGCAAACAGAGACTAGTTGGGCAATTAGCTCAAATTGTACTGGAATAGAAATGATGGAAACAAAATATGGTTCAGCCTGTAAAGCTGTACCTGGGTATGATGTAAAAATCATCAAACCAGATCAGTCTTTAGCTAAACCAAACGAAATGGGAGACATTGTTGTAAAACTCCCTTTGCCACCAGGTACATTCCCAACATTATGGAATGCAGATCAAAGATATAAAGAAAACTATATGTCTAACTATGAAGGGTATTATCAAACATATGATGCAGGTCACATCGATGATGATGGCTATATTTGGATCATGTCTAGAACAGACGATATTATAAATGTAGCAGGTCATAGATTGTCCACTGGTGCCATTGAAGAAGTTTTATCTGAGCATCAATCCGTTGCTGAATGTGCAGTACTTGGAATAGCAGATAAGTTAAAAGGTCAATTACCTATTGGTCTAGTCGTTTTAAAATCTGGTGTTGATAAAGATAATGACACTATATCTAAAGAATGTGTTCAAATGGTTAGAGATAAAATTGGACCAGTTGCTGCATTTAAAGTAGTGATTGTGATTAAAAGATTACCAAAAACAAGATCAGGTAAAATTTTAAGAGGGACAATAAGAAAAATTGCAGACGGTATTGATTATAAAGTGCCGCCTACAATTGATGATCCAATAATTTTAGATGAAATTAAAGAAAACTTAGTTCAAAATGAAATTATAAAATAATGTTAAAAACATATCTAATTTTAATCGCAGCAACTATCTTTGAAGTTTCAGGAACAATGCTTTTGCCTGTTACAAAGGGTTTTACAAAACCAGTACCAACTGGAGCTTTAATATTTTTTTATGTATGTGCATTTTTTTGTCTCTCAATTGTAGTAACTAAACTTCCATTGGCAGTAGTTTATGCAACTTGGTGCGGTTTAGGAATTTTTACAATTGCTATACTTGGATATATTTTTTATGGACAGTCTTTAAGCTGGCAAGTTATTTTAGGAATGTTCTTAATTGTATTAGGTTTAACGCTCGTAAATATTTATTCTTCTAAAACCATTAACTAAAAGTCAAAGGAGTTCCCTCTGGCTCTCCTAAAATTTTTCCATCCTGCATTTTAATTTTTCCTGCAATAATTGTGTGTGTAGGTGTTCCTTTAAATTTAAATCCATTAAATGGTGACCATTTACATTTGCTTTCAATGTTTTCGTTTTTAATCTCAATTGTTTTGTTCATATCTACAATTGTAAAGTCAGCATCATAACCTTCTTTAATAAAACCTTTGTTTTTAATTCCAAAAATCTTAACTGGATTTTCACAAACAAAATTCATCAATTGATTTAGAGATAATTTTCCATCATTAATATGATTTAACATCACAGGCATTAAAGTTTGAACTCCTGGCATTCCTGAAGGAGTGTTGGGGTATATCTTGTCTTTATTTTCCTTTAAATGAGGAGCATGATCTGATCCAATAGTATCATTAAAATTATTTCTTACCCCATACCACAATCTATCATAATGAGATTTATCTCTTAAAGGTGGGTTCATCTGAGCATAGGTTCCTAGCTTGTCATAGCAGTCTGGAGCATAAAGAGTTAAATGCTGGGGAGTAATCTCAAAAGTAATGTTTCCTTTGTGTTGAGATAGAAAATCAATTTCTTCCTTTGTTGTAATATGAAGTACATGAGCTTTTTTATTGTGCTTTTCTGCTATTCGAACAATTCTTCTGGTAGATGCTATTGCACATTCTGCACTTCTCCATACTGGATGAGTATGAACATCACCCTCTTTAATTAATTTTTTATTAACTTTTAAAATTGCCTCATCTTCGGAATGAACTGCCACAACTTTTGAGGCATTTTGAAAAACTTTATCTATATCGTCTTCTTCAGCAACCAATAAATTACCAGTTGAAGATCCTGCAAACAATTTAATTCCACAACAACCCTCTAAACCCTCTAGACTTGCTAAATCATCCGCATTATCTGCAGTTGCGCCGAAGTAAAAAGCATAATTGCAATACATTCTATTTTTTGCGAGATCTAGTTTTCTTTGAAATTCCTTCATATTGGATGTTGGTGGATTTGTATTAGGCATTTCAAATACACTAGTAATGCCTCCTGTTATTGCTGCTCTACTTCCTGAATGAAGATCTTCTGTATCCGTTGATCCTGGTTCTCTAAAATGTGTTTGGGTATCTATGCAACCAGGTAATACTGTATGGCCTTCTGCATTAATTGTTTCTTTTGCTTCTTCTGAAATTTGCCCAATCTGTTGAATTTTTCCATCTTTTACAGCAACATCAACATATTTTAATTCACTATCGATGTAACATTGTCCGTTTTTAATTATAAGATCTAACATTTTGAGAAATTGTTATTATATTACAATCTATAATTAATCAATTATGAATATAAAAAACGTTTACATTCTAGAAGATAGAGCAATTCTTTATATTAACGGAGAAGATGCAAAAGAGTTTCTTCAAAATCTTATCAGTAAGGATATAAACAAAGTAAGCGATGTAAATAGTTGTTTTAGCTCTTTACTTACGCCCCAGGGTAAATTTTTATATGAATTTATAATCGTAAAACATAAATCAGGATATATTTTGGATTGTGAAAAATCTCAGGCAGAGGAGTTATACAAACAATTATCTCTATATAAGCTAAGATCAAAAGTTGAAATTCTCAATTTAAGTAATGAATTTGTTGTTGCAGCATTTTCTCATGAAAAATTCTTAACTTTTGATGGAGCAAAAGATCAACCTGGATGCACAATTAAATATAGAGAAGATCCAATTTTTTTAGATCCAAGAAATAAGGATTTGGGTGCTAGATTAATTATTAATTTAGAAAAACTTTATTTATCTTTAAAAAAACTAGATCTTCATGATGCTAATCTTAAAGAATATTATTCATTAAGCCATAGCCTTGGAATAGTTCCAAAAGATTTAAATAAATTAAAAGACAAATTGTTTGGTATTGAATGTAATTTTGAAGAACTAAATGGAATTGATTTCAAAAAAGGCTGTTATGTCGGCCAAGAAAATACAGCGCGAATCAAATTAAAGAACAAGCTTTCAAAAAGATTGTTTCCAATAAATGTAATTAATGGAAAACTGCACGAAGGTGAAAGTATTTATAATAACGAAATTGAAATAGGTAAGGTCTTGATTGATAGTGACTACCCTTTTGCTTTAATTAAATTCTTAAACGAAAACTTTGATGAAAAAGCAAATTTTAAAACTAAAGAAGCTTCAATAAATATCAATAAACCTGATTGGATAAAAAACTAATTTTTTTATTTAAATAAATAAACAATCATTAAAATAATAAAAACTACAATAATCCATATACTCAGATTTTTAAGAAATTGCTTTAATTGAGAATTTGATTGTAAAAAACTTGGTAGAACTAAAAGTAAAACCCCGATCATGAATATTACTGAAAGCAATTTATCCATCAAAAACTCCTCTATAAAATTCACTTTGGTGCGGTCGGAGAGACTCGAACTCTCATGGACTAGGTCCACACGGCCCTCAACCGTGCCTGTCTACCGATTTCAGCACGACCGCGATATGTCCCATAATAAATGAATGACAATCATGATTCAAATTGGTAAAAATCTTTATGGAATTTACACAAGAAGTGCGTAAAGCAACAGATCCTATTTATCAAAAAATTTCTAAGGTTATGCCTGAAATTGAATGGTCAGTTCATGCTCCGTATATTCATGAAATCAACAAATTAAAAAAAGAAAAGAATGCTGTAATTCTTGCTCACAACTATCAAACACCAGAAATTTATCATGGTGTAGCAGATTTTTCTGCAGACTCTCTTGCATTAGCAATTGAAGCATCAAAAACTTCAGCTGATATTATTTTAATGGCTGGGGTACATTTCATGGCAGAAACTGCAAAATTAATGAGCCCTGATAAAAAAGTTATTCTTCCAGATATGGATGCTGGCTGTTCTTTATCATCATCGATTACTGGAAAAGATGTAAGGTTATTAAAAGAAAAATATCCAGGTGTTCCTGTAGTTTCTTATGTTAACACTTCGGCTGAAGTCAAAGCTGAAACAGACGTTTGCTGTACATCTGCTAATGCAGTTAAAATAGTTAAATCACTAGGGGTAAAGAGGGTAATATTTTTACCTGATGATTATTTAGCTAAATATGTTGCTTCTCAAACTGATGTTGAAATTATTTCTTGGAAAGGAATTTGCATTGTTCATGATCAATTTAACAAAAAAGAAATAGATGATATAAGAAAAAATAATCCAGGAATTAAAATTATTGCACACCCAGAATGTCCTCCTGAAGTAATTGAAGCAAGTGATTTTGCAGGATCAACTTCTGGAATGATAAAATATGTAAAAGATAATCAACCTAAAAAAGTAATGATGGTTACAGAGTGTTCAATGAGTGACAATATCCAGATAGAAAATCCAAATGTAGACTTTGTTAAACCATGTAATATGTGCCCTCACATGAAAAAAATTACACTTCCAAAAATATTAGATTGTTTAGAAAATGAGACTGGTGAAATTATAATGGACAAAGAAACGATTGATAAAGCCAGAATATCTGTAGAGAGAATGGCAGCTATTGGCAGATAAATAAGTGTCAAAAATAAAACTAAGCAAAGAATTTATCAAAAGTACGGTTAAGCTAGCATTGAATGAGGATCTTTATCCTTCAGGCGATATTACTTCAGACTTAATTAATAATGACAAAATCTTAACAGTTAAATTAATTTCAAATCAAAGCGCAATTGTTGGTGGTTTATTATTTGCTAGAGAAGCATTTTCTTTAATTGATAATGAAATAATATTTATTATTAAGAAAAGAGATGGTTCAAGAGTTAAAAAAGGTTCTGTAGTTGCTTTAATTATAGGGAAGGCAAAAAATATTTTAATTGCTGAAAGAGTTGCTTTAAATTTTTTGTCACACATTTCTGGAATAGCCACTAGAACAAATGAGTTTGTTAAATTAGCTGGAAAAAAAACCAAAATCTGTTGCACGAGAAAAACAATTCCAAATTTGAGAGTTATCCAAAAATATGCCGTTAAATTAGGAGGAGGTACAAATCATAGATTTAATTTAAGTGATGAGTATTTAATTAAAGATAATCATGTAGCAAGCTCAGATATAAAATCTTTAGTCCTAAAAGCAATCAAAAATAAAAAAGGGAAAAAAATTACTGTAGAGGTGGATACAATTAAACAACTTAAATCAATTTTAGGTCTAAAATTTAATACTGTTCTACTTGATAATATGAATATTAAAAATTTGAAGGATAGTGTTAAAATTGCTAAAAAGTATTATGAGACTGAAGCCTCTGGAAATGTTAGCCTAAAAACTGTTAAAGCAATTGCTTCCACTGGTGTTGATAGAATTTCTGTTGGTAGTATTACACACAGCGCTCCAGGTGTTGACTTTAAGTTAGAAATCTAATTTACGAATTTAGAAAGGTCAGGTTTAAAATAGTTTGGACCTTTCATAACCTTTCCAGAATCATTGTAAATTGGTTTTCCATTTTCATCCAACTTACTCATGTTGGAATTTTGTACCTCATCAAAACATTTATCCAAATCAATTCCAAATGCATGCCCTGCTCCATAAGTTACATATAATATGTCTGTTAGCGCATCAGCCACTTCCAATAAGTCCTTATTATTCATAGCTACTGTAAGCTCTTCTAGTTCCTCTTTAATTAAGTCTAACCTTAATTTATTTATTTTATCAGTACTAAATGATGGTTTCGTTTTAACTTCCTGACCAAAAGTTTTCATAAATGTACCTACTTTGCTAAAATTCGACATAATGCTCCTGTATGTTTTTAAAAATTTATTGTATGTTAATAATTATTTGTTACTTAAAAATTAATCAATGAAATTAAGAAAAGAATTTGACAGTATTGGAAGCATAAATGTTCCAAATGATAAATATTGGGGAGCATCTACTCAAAGATCTAATAAATTTTTTAATATTGGAAAAATTTTAGTAAATATTTCAATTATTAAATCTATAGCAACTATTAAAAGATCAGCTGCAATAGTACATGCAAAAGACAAGTTGATTGATGGTAGAATTTCTAAAGCAATAATCAAAGCATCAGATGAAGTGATTAAAGGTAAATTAGATGAAAATTTTCCATTAAAAGTTTGGCAAACAGGATCTGGGACACAGACAAATATGAATGTAAATGAGGTTATTGCTAATAGAGCAATAGAAATTTTAGGTGGAAAAAAAGGAACAAAAAAACCTGTTCATCCAAATGACCATGTTAATAAATCACAATCTACAAATGATGTTTTTCCAACTGCAATGCACATTTCCATTGCTAAAGAAACTATTTCTAAAATGCTACCAAGCTTAAAAATTTTAGAAAAAGAACTAAAAAGAAAATCTAATCAATTTAAAAATATTGTAAAAATTGGAAGAACTCATTTGCAAGATGCTACTCCATTATCTCTCGGACAAGAATTTTCTGGTTATCATTTTCAAGTAAAGAAAAGTATAGAAAGAATAGAATATGCGCTAAAAGAAATAATGTTTCTCGCTCAAGGTGGTACTGCTGTTGGTACTGGAATAAATTCTAAGAAAAATTTTGATAAAAAAATTGTTAAAGAAATTGCTAAACTCACTAAAATCAAATTTAAACCAGCTCCAAATAAATTTGCTGAACTTGCTGCTCATGATGCAATTGTTAATTTTTCTGGTGCTCTTAATACTTGTGCGGTAGCTTTAATGAAAATATCTAATGATATCCGTTTCTTAGGTTCTGGTCCAAGAGCTGGATACGGAGAATTAATCTTACCTGAGAATGAACCAGGCTCATCTATAATGCCAGGGAAAGTTAATCCAACACAATGTGAAGCTGTAACCATGGTTTGTGTAAAGGTTATTGGAAACCACAATGGAATAACAATGGCAGGATCTCATGGCCATTTTGAACTAAATGTTTTTAAACCTTTAATTGCTCACAACATATTACAATCAATTGATTTAATTGCTGACAGCACAAAAAACTTTGCTCTTTATTGTGTTAAAGGAATAAAAGCTAATAAAAAGAAAATTCAAGAGCATTTAGATAATTCTTTAATGCTCGTAACCGCATTAGCTCCTCATATCGGATATGATAATGCTGCTAAAATTGCAAAGACTGCACTAAAAAATAACACCACTCTAAAACACGAAACCCTAAAAACCGGTTTAATTAGTGAAAAGAATTATAAAATAATTGTAGATCCAAGGAAAATGATTTATCCAAAATAGGATTTAATCGCATCATTTAATAAATTTTTTAAATAGATCTTATTTTTAAGATTACTATCCTTAAAATCAAAGCCGGTTATATCTTTATTTAATTTTTGATCAAACTTATCATCTACTTTTATGTTGCTTAGGCTGATTGATTTTTGATCAAAATTATAAGAAAAATTAAGATTAATTTTTTGAATTTTTTTTCTAAATTTTTTTGGAGTAAGTAAATATTTATAAACTTCATTGTAATCACTTATATTTACTTTCAATTGACCGCCCAAAATTAATTCGCCATCCTTGACAAATATCAAACTATCAATAATTTTAAAATTAACAAAATTTTTCCATTCAAATGATGTGTCATCTAAATCAATAAGACCATCTTTTATTTTTGATTTTAAATTAAGATTAATGAAATTAAGGTTATTTAGTATACGCTTTGCAAAAACATTTGACTGAAATTCAATATTTTTGTTATTAAAAATTTCAGTCTTTAACAGCTGTAAAACCATAGCATTACTGTCTAAAAAATATGATAGATTTAGTTCTTCAGTTTGACCTTCTACATTGGAATAAAAAGGTTTAATATTAAATAATCCTTTATAAAAAAACTTTGAATTTTCATATTTATTATAATAATTAAAAGAAAAAAATTTATCATTTATTTTGTATGTTGCTAAACTTTTTAATTTATTAAAAATTATCTCTGTTTTTCCAATTTTATTATCTTTATGAAAATTTATTTCATTTTCAAATTGTAATTTTAAAATATTCATTTTCACTTTTGAAAATACTTTATTTTGATTTCGGTTCTTTAATATTTCAAGTGAATAAGGAATATTAAATATTTCATTATCTGAATAAGAAATATTTTTTTGATCTTTTGTATCATAATAATATTTCATATTTAAAATTTTGTTTATAAACAAAACATCATTTTCTGAATTTTTAAAAAAAATATTACTATTTTTTATTTTAAAAGATCCATTTGCGAATTCATTCTCTAAAAGATTTGAAAAAAAAGCATAAGTTTTTTTATTTAAATTAAAATTTGCTTTATTGATTTTAACATCTTTAATTTTTATATCGTCTAAAGAAAAAAGACTACTTATAGATAAATATATATTTAATTCTTTAATTTCTGAAATATTATCATTCTCTATAAAAATATTTGCATTCTTTATTTTAAAATGTGGCCTTGGAAATAAGTTATAATTTAAATTATTTGACAGTTTAAAATTTAAATTTAATTTTTTTGAAAGCTTATTTTTTAATTCTTTCGAAATTTGATCTTTGCTAAAGAAACTTGGAATAACTAAATAAGATAGAGAAATTATTAAAAGTGCGACAAATGTTAAAATTATTTTAGTACTTCTGGCTAATTTAATTAAATTTTGAAATTTTAACTTGTTTAAATTTTTCTCTAATAGATTATTAATTGAATAGTTGATATTTTTTAAAAATTTATTCAAAGAATTGGTTTTGCTCATAATTGTAAAGAAAGTTTATAAAGTATTATTTTAAATGTTAAACAAAGATTATTTAGAAAATTTAAATGAAGCACAGAAAGAAGCTGTGATTCATCTAGACGGACCCCTTTTAATTGTTGCCGGAGCTGGATCAGGAAAAACAAAAGTTTTAACCTCAAGAATTGCTCATATAATTAAGAAAAAGAAAGCATTTCCCAATCAAATTTTAGCAGTAACCTTTACCAATAAAGCGGCTAAAGAAATGCAAAATAGAGTAAGTAAAATATTAGGTTCTGAAGCAATCGGACTTTCTTGGCTTGGTACATTTCACTCAATTTGTGCAAAATTGTTAAGAAAACATGCATCAGCAGCAAATTTAAATTCTAATTTTACTATTATTGATACTGACGATCAAATTAGACTTGTTAAAAATATATGTAAAGCCGAGAACATAGATGTAAAACAATTATCGCCAAGATTTATACTTGCAATAATTGATAAATGGAAAAATAAGGGATTTTATCCAAATGATGTAATAATTAATAAAAAAGATATTTATGAAAAGACAATTCTTCCTCTTTATAAAATTTATCAACAAAAATTAACCGATCTTAACTCCTGTGACTTTGGTGATCTTATATTGCACGCAGTCAAAGTATTGGAATTTAATTCTGATATTAGAGAAATATATTCAAAAAATTTTAAATATATTCTTGTAGATGAGTATCAAGATACAAATTTTATTCAAAGTAAATGGCTAAATCTTTTATCAGAAAAAAATAAAAATATTTGCTGTGTTGGAGATGATGATCAGTCGATTTATAGTTGGAGGGGTGCGGAAATAAAAAATTTTTTAGAATTTGATCAAGTTTATAAAAATACAAAAGTAATAAGATTAGAGCAAAATTATAGATCTTCTCAAAATATTTTATCTGTAGCTTCAGATCTTATTTCTAATAATCAAAATAGAGTCGGAAAAACATTAATTACTACAATGGAAGAGGGCGACCTAGTGCAATTAAACTGTTTTAAAAATGGTAAAGATGAAGCAATTGGTATTTCAGATGAAATTGAAAAAAAAATAAAAAAAAAGTTTTCTTATAATAATATTGCAATTTTAGTTAGAGCCATTTTTCAGACACGTGAATTTGAGGAAAGGTTTCTTAAAATTGGTATGCCTTATAGAATATTAGGTGGTACAAAATTTTACGAAAGAGCTGAAATTAAAGATTGTGTTGCGTATCTAAGATTGATTCATCAGGAAAAAGATGACTTGGCTTTTGAAAGAATAGTGAATAACCCTAAGAGATCGATAGGTGATAGTACTTTAAAAAATATTCATGAATTTTCCAAGGAAAATAATTTAAATTTAGAAAGAGCATCAATAAAAATGCTTGAACAAAATTTAATTAAACCCAAAGCTAAAATTGGTCTGAGTTTATTTATCAATTCTTTGATGAAATGGAGAAACGATTTAATTGTAAATAAATCAAGTCATATAAAATTATTACAAATTGTTTTGGATGAGTCAGGATATTCAGCAATGCTTAAAAATAAAAAAGACTTGGATAATGAAAATAGATTAGAGAACATTAAAGAGTTATTAAGTGCAATGAAAGAATTTGACAATCTAGAAAGTTTTTTAGAACACGTTTCTTTAGCAACGTCTGTTGATCAGGAATGGGATGGCGAAAAAATTAACATGATGACTATGCATGCCGCAAAAGGTTTGGAATTTGATGTTGTGTTTTTACCTGGATGGGAGGAAGGGTTGTTTCCACACCAAAAATCTATCGAAGAAAAAGGTCAAAATGGCCTAGAGGAAGAAAGACGGTTAGCATATGTAGGAATTACAAGAGCAAAGAAAAAAGCTATAATTTCCTTTTCAATGAATAGATTTTATCAAGGAGATTGGATTGATAGCATGGCTTCAAGATTTGTTGATGAACTTCCAGAAAAACATTTAGAAAAAAACTCCTTCTTTGATGAGGAAATTAATAATGACGATGATTTTGATTTTAATCAAGATTTTGAAATTGAGGAAGGCACAAGAAGTCCTGGTTGGATAAGATATCAAAAGAGAATTAAATGAAAAATTACATAAAAGAATTAAGAAATAAACTTAAGGAATATGAAATTGATGGCTATGTAATTCCAAAAAATGACGATTATTTTACAGAATATTCAAAATTAAATCGATTAGAGGTCATCTCAAACTTTAGCGGATCTGCTGGTTTAGCCATAATTCTTAAGAATAAAAATTATTTGTTTACTGATGGTAGATATACAATTCAAAGTAAAATTGAGAGTGGAAAAAATTTTAAAATTTATGGATTTGAAAAATTAATAAATTGCAGTTTGTTTAAAAATCTTAAACTTGGCATAGATCCAAAGTTATTTACCCATACTCAAATTAAAAATTATTTTTTAAAACACAATAAAATTAAATATGTTGAAAAAAATCTAATTGATGAAATTAAAAATCAGAAAGAAAATACATCTATCCCATTTTTTTCTTTAGATAAAAATATTGTTGGTGAAAGTATTAATTCTAAATTAAATAAAATATCCAAATACTTAAAAAGAAATAAATCTGATTATATTTTTATTAGTGCACCAGAAAATGTTGCGTGGACTTTAAATATACGAGGTGGAGATGGCCCCAACAGTCCAATTCCCAATTCAAGATTAATAGTAAGTAAATCAAAAAAAATACTACTTATAAGTAATCTTAAAAAGTGTAAGCAATTATTAAAAGATAAAATTATTAAGAAAAACGAATTTTTAGATGTAAATACTTTACCAAGTAAAATATTAAATCTTAAGGGAAAAAAATTTATTATAGATGATAAATCTTGTTCAATATTTTATGAAAATTTAATTAAGTCTAAATTTAAAATCATAAAAAGAGAAGATCCAATTTATCTTTTAAAAGCAATCAAAAATAAAACAGAGATTAAGAATATGATTAATGCTCATATCATAGATGGAGTAGCATTAACAAAATTTTTATTTTGGATAAAAAAAATTAATAAAAGAAAAATTACAGAAGTAGAAGCAGCTAAGAAATTAGAAAATTTTAGAAAATTAAATAAAAACTTTCTATATCCTAGTTTTGATACAATAGCGGGCTCAGGCAAAAATGGTGCTATTGTACATTACCGTGCAAAAAAAGAAAAATGCAGAACTATTAATAGAAATGATATTTTATTATGTGACTCAGGTGGGCAATATAATTATGGGACAACTGATGTCACAAGAACAATATGTTTTTCTAAACAGAAACATAGTATCAAAAATATTTTCACAAAAGTATTAAAAGGTCATATTGCTGTTGCTACGACTGATATTAATAAAGATGACACAGGTAAAAAAATTGACAAAAGAGCAAGAAAATTTTTAAATAAAAGTAACCTAGATTATGCCCATGGTACAGGGCACGGTGTTGGTTTTTTTCTTAATGTTCACGAAGGACCTCAATCTATTACGAAAATAAATACAGTAAAAATAAGAGAGGGTATGATTTTAAGTAATGAACCTGGGTATTATAAAACCAATGAATATGGAATTAGGATTGAAAATTTAGTTTATGTTAAAAAAATAAAAAAAAATTTGTTATTTCAAAATTTAACAATGGCGCCCATAGAGAAAGATTTAATAAATTTTGATTTATTAACAATTAATGAGAAAAATTATCTGTTTAAATATCATTTAGAAGTTTATTCAAGGATATCAAAATATTTAAATCCAAAAGAGAAAAGCTGGTTAGCTACTTTTATTTAGCATTTTTAAAAATTCGTCTTGATTAATAATTTTAATTTTTAGCTCTTTGGCACTTTCAACTTTTCTTCTAGTGGGTTTTTCTCCAATAATTAAATAGTTTAGTTTATTTGAAACTGAACTTACTGTGTTTCCTGAGTTTTCTTCAATTAATGATTTGACCTCAGCTCTGCTAATCCCATTTAATTTACCTGTTACTAAAAATGACTTGTTTTTTAATAATCCGTTTTTTTGTGTAGCTAAAGCATTTTTTATTATCAAAGTTTTTCCTAATTCATCTAAAACTTTTAGATTTACTTCATTTTTAAAAAAGCTTTTCATTGAGCTTACTTGAGTTTCTCCAATTCCATCAATATTTAATAAATCATCATAATTTTTTGTTTTAGGCAGATTTTGAAATTTGGAGAAAGATATAAAATGTTTAGATAGTAATTTTGCATTTTCTAATCCTATATGTCTAATACCTAAAGAAAATATAAATCTTTCTAGAGAAATATTTTTTTTTTGATTTATAGAATACTTTAAATTTCTAACAGATAGACTTCCCCATCCTTCAAGTTTCTCAATTTTTTGATAATCTAATTTAAATATATCTTGTGGAAATTTTATTAATTTTAATTTCCAAAATCCCTCTATTATTTTTTTTCCTAGACCATCAATGTTAAATGCGTCTTTTGATACAAAATGCTTTAATTTTTCAATTGAAATTTTATCACAATAATAACCTTCACTTGAGCATCTTCTTACTGCATCAACTTTTTTTGTGACTTTATTAAATTCTTTAACAGTTTTTGAGCCACACGAAGGACATTTATCTGGAAAAATAAATTTTGAATTTGACTTGGATCTTTTTTTAAAATCTACAGCAAGTATGTGAGGAATAACATCGCCAGCTCTTTCGACTGTTACTGTATCACCAATTCTAATATCTTTTCTAATAATTTCGTCTTCATTATGCAAAGTTGCGTTGGAAACTAACACTCCTCCAATATTAATAGGTTTTATTTTTGCTACTGGTGTTAATGCACCTGTTCTGCCTACTTGAATATCAATATCTAAAATTTTAGAAATTGCTTTATTTGAGGAAAACTTATGAGCAATTGCCCATCTAGGAGCATTAGCAACATTTCCTAATCTTTTCTGTAAATCAAAATCATCAATCTTATAAACTATACCATCTATATCAAAATCCAAATTTGCTCTTTGTTGTTCAACTTCTTTATAATTTTGAATTAAATTTTTTATACCAGAAATTGTTTTATTAAGTGGGTTGGTTTTAAATCCCCATTTATGTAATTTTTTCAAATAATCGGATTGTTTTTTTTGGTTTAAACCTTGCTCAAAACCAAAAGTATAAGCTATAAAATTTAGGGGAATTTTTTTTGTATCCTCTGGATTTTTTTGTCTTAAAGAACCTGAGGCAGCGTTTCTAGGGTTTGCAAACTTTTCTTTTAAATTCTCAAAATCACTATTTTGAATAAATACCTCGCCTCTAATATCAATATCTTTAGGAAAATCTTTATCTAAAATTTTTTTTGGAATATCTTTTATTGTTTCTAAATTTGAAGTTATATCCTCACCCTCTCTACCATCTCCTCTAGACAATCCTCTTTCAAATTTACCATTTTTGTAAGTTAATGAAGCAGAAATTCCATCAATTTTTGGTTCAGCACTGTAAGAAATTTTGTAATCTTTGTCTTTAGACAAAAAATTTAAAATTTTTTTTTCGAAATTTATTAAATCATCTTCTGTAAAAGCATTTGCTAAAGATAGCATAGGGACTCTATGTAAATCCTTTTTAAAATTTTTAGATGGTTTAGAACCTACAGTTATTGATGGTGAATTTGTTGATTTTAAAAAATCATATTTTTTTTCTAAATTAATTATTTCAATTTTTAAACTATCATATTCTTGATCACTAACTTTGGGATCGCTATTATTATAATAAAAATTATTTAATTCGCTTATTAATTTAATTTTATTTTTATAAATATCCTTAATTTTCTTTTTACTCATCTAAATTAAAAAGAGATTTAAATTTTTTAAGAAATTTGTTTTTATTCTTTTTATCTTTTTCAAATTTTATTTTATTTTTTTCATACATCTTATTAAATACCATATAAGATCTTTCATACCATTGTGAAGATTGGTAATTGTAACCTAAAAGCTTAGCATACTTTTTTGCTTCTACCTCTAAACCAATTGTATAATATACTTCTACTAAGCGATGCAATGCTTCCTCGGTATAAATAGTAGTTTCATATTCATTAACAACTGTTTTAAATCTATTAATTGCTGATATCCATTTTTTTTTTTTGAAATAATATCTTCCTATATACATTTCTTTGGATGCTAAAGTGTCATTTATAAGATCTATTTTAAATTCAGCATCCAGGGCATATTCTGTCTCTGGATATTTTTCTATTATTAATAAAAACTCTTCTTTAGCTTTTAAAATTGTTTGTAAATCTTTTTTCTCATCAATAATCTGTTCATACCAACTCAATCCAAGTAAATAATGTGCATAATCTATATTTTTATGAAAAGGATAAACTTTTATAAATCTCTGTAATTCTCCTATTGCATCTTCATAATAATCTTGAGAATAATAAGAATAAGCTGCCATTAAAGCTGCCTTTGGTGCTGTAGTAGATTGTGGAAAGAGTGTTTCAGCCTCATTAAATTTTTTTGCTGCATACAAAACATCATTTTTTTTTAGTGATTCTATGCCCTCCTCATAAGCTTCTAGAACTTGAAGTTCTAAACTTTTTTGTTCTATAGTTGATTTCTGAACTTTGTCCTTAGAGCATGAAATTAAAGATAATGTTATAAATAATATTAAAAATAAGTTAATAAGTTTCATTATAAGTTTATACTGATTTAAGAGAAACTTTTAAAGTTATCTTTATGGACTATGCTATAGATTTTAAAATTCTATTATTTATAAGAGTATGAGGAAGATTTTTTTCCTTTATCTCTATAATTGAAAAATTTTCTCTATTTTGAAATACTTTTCGTAATAATTGATTAGTTAAATAATGACCACCACGTGAACATTTAACTGAACCAATAATTCTATATCCTGATGTATACAAATCTCCGATACAATCTAGTATTTTATGATTTACGAACTCTTTTGAATTTCTTAATCCTTCAGAATTCAGTATTTCGTTATTTTTAACAACCACTGCATTATCTAAACTTCCACCTTTTGCTAAGCCAATTTTTTTGATTTTTTCAATATCCTCAAACAAACAAAAAGTTCTAGAATTGTATATATCTGTTAAATCTTCTTCATAAACTTTTACTTTATTTCTTTGTTTGCCAATAATTTTATTTTCATATTTAAGTTCAAAATCAATATCTAGACTTAATGTTGAAGGTTTTAAAGATATAGACCTCTCACCTTCAGAAAACTTAACTTCATTATTAATTTTAATTATTTTTATTGGTGAGTCACTTACTTGTAGTCCACAACTAATAATTTTTTCTATAAATTCTTTCGCGGATCCGTCTAAAATAGGAACCTCTTCATTATCCATTTCAATTAATGCATTATCAATCCCTAAACCAAATAATGCTCCCATCAAATGTTCTATAGTTGATACTTTAACTCCATATTCATTTTCAACAGTAGTATTTAGAGAGGTATTTGAAACATTTAAAAAATTTGGATAAACCAGGTTATTATTCTTGATATCCATTCTTTTAAAAACAATACCAAAATTTGGTTCAGCAGGTTTAATACGCATGTTTACATTAAGTCCGCTGTGTAGGGCTACACCAGAAAATGAAACATTATTTTTTATTGTTTTTTGAGTTAAATAATTCACTTCTTTTTTTTAATTTCTATTCATCTAAATTAAAAAACAACTAATGTTACGATAAAAAACAAAATTAACTAAATAGTTGAAAAAACTTTTCAAAAATACCAATTTTTACAGGATTTTTTGGAATTAGCTTTATCTCATTTTCATTAGCCCCATTTTGTATCCTATTAGCCATCTGTGATAACTCTAACTTTTCATTTTTGAAATATTTTTTAACATATTCTCCATCTAAAAAACGGGAGATTTTAATTTGATATTTTTCTAAAATTTTATCTAACTGAAAAATTATCTCATTTGAAATTGATTTAAATTCAATTTCAATACAATAACTATCTCCACGTAAATTATCAATATAAGTTAGGTGAGATTGATCACCAACTATAAATTCTCTAATCAACATATGCATAATTTTTTTATCTTGAAAACTTTCATTGAATAAATCCTTAGCTTCAATTAATGAATTTTCAAAATTTTTTTTACTTATTAGTTGATCATAATTTTTCTTTTTTATACCTAAATTAATATTTAATAATTCTCTTATTTCTACAATTAAAAATATATTTTTAATAAATTTTCCAATTAACTTTTCTATTTTAAAAATATTTTCATCTAAAAATTTTGTTAAAGCAATTAAATCTAATTTTTCAGAATTGTTTTCAAAATTAAATTTTTCTTTATATAAAGTTTTTAATTTTTTTTTATCAAATAAATATATTTCAAATTTATTTATTGAAATAAACAAATAAGTCTCAAATTCTAATTCTTCAATCATTTTAAAATTAATTGATTGATAATGCGAGCGTCAATTGATGTAATGTTTTCAAAATTCTTTTCATTCATTATTTTAAAAATATGATCTAAAGTATCTCCAATATGATCTCTGGGTAATTTTAAAAAAATATTATTTTTTAATTCTAGATCCCATCTTTTAGATGGAAAAAAATATAAATTTTTTATTTCATCAAAAGAAAATTTTGAATTATCAATTATTTTTTTTATTTCTAAAAACTCATGAATTTTTGGATTACCAAAAATAAAAGGTAGCTCATTATTATAGAGTTGATTTTTCAATAATTTTCCGTTTGATCCAATAATAAAAATTTTTTTTTCTATACTAATTTTTGCTAAATAAATTGTTTTTTCAATTTTAATATCTAGAGTATATGGATAAATTTTAAATATTTTAAAACTCTCAACTAAACTATTGTTATTAATAATTTCATAAATTCCTCTCTTTTTCATAAAAAAAATATTTTCTAGATTTAAATTTTTTATCTCTTTAGTTAGTATTTGGTTCTCAATTTCATCTAAGCCTGAAACTTTTACAAAATAATTATTTTTGAAATTTTTGATGTTTAAATTTGTATTCTGAATTGAACCTAGAAAAAATAGTAAAAAAAAATAAATAAAAATTTTTTTACCTTTTCGTTGATGCATCGTCTAAAATCCATTCAATAAGTTTTATAAAATTTATTCCTTCATATGCAGCTATTTCTGGTACAAGAGATAATTTTGTCATGCCTGGTTGAGTATTAATTTCTAATAAATAAAATTTTCCATTATAAAATTTGAAATCTGATCTTGTAACTCCGCGGCAACCAATTATTTTATGAGCTTTATGTGCAATTTGAAGAACTTGATTAATTTTATTTTTGGGTAAATCGACTGGTATAATGTGTTGGGTTTTGGCATTTGTATTATATTTAGCTTGATAATCATAAAATTTCCTTTTTGGCCTAAGCTCTATTGCTCCCAATTTTTTATTACCCATAATTGCAACTTGTATTTCTCTACCTCCAATAAATTCTTCAATCATAACCTTTTTATAATTTTTAATTAAATTTAAAATTTTAATGATATTTTTCTCATTGCATATGTAAACATTTACACTTGAACCTTCATTTAAAGGTTTGACTACTACCGGAAATTTTAATTTTTTTTTGATTTCTTTAATTAAATTGTATGAAGAAATATTATAGGTATGTGTAATATATTTTGGTGTTTTAATATTATTTTGAATAAAAATTTTTTTAGAAATTTCTTTATCCATTGCTAAAGACGATGCAATCACTCCTGAATGGGTGTATGGAATTTTAAATCTTTCAAGAATAGTCTGGATGTAACCATCTTCACCAAATTGACCATGTAATGCATTAAAAATTATACTAGGATTAAAACTTTTTATATTTTTTTCTAAATTATGATCTGGCTCAGATATTTTAACTCTATAACCATTTTTTTTTAATTCTTTTGCGACTTGTATTCCGGTATCAAGACTTATTAATCTCTCTTTAGAAACTCCGCCTGACAGTATTAATATTTTTTTTTTCAATTTATTCTAATATTTTTATTTCTGTTTCTAATTTTATGCCTGTTTTTTTATATACACTTTCAGAAACAAAATTAATTAACTGTTTCATATCTTCAAACTTAGCATTACCTTTATTTACAAAAAAATTACAGTGTTTTTCTGAAATTGATGCATCTCCAAATGATTTTTCAAGGGGCACTGACTCTTTAATCAATTGCCAAACTTTTTTATCTGATTGGTCTATAGGGTTTTTAAAAGTACTGCCACTTGTCTTTATTCTAGTTGGCTGAGCTTGTTCTTTTTTTTCTTTCAATATTTTTATTTCTCTTTTGATAATATCTTTATCTTTTTTAAAACCTTTAAATGATGCGCTTAAAAAAATTAGTTCATCAGACAATCTACTATCTCTGTACTTAAAATTCATCTCTTTTGCGGGTATGTTAATTATTTCACCTGATTTATTGATTGCCTGAATAGAAATTAAAATATCTTTAAATTCTCTTTGAAAACAGCCTGCATTCATTTTAATGCCCCCACCAATTGTTCCTGGTATACATGATAGAAATTCAAAACCACCAAGACCATTTTCCATTGCAAAGTCTGATAATGATTTATCATTAACAGCACTCCCGGCTATTATAATTTCATCATTTAACAAAGAGATATTATTAAAATTTTTTGAAAGTTTAATTACAATACCATTAAATTGTTTATCCGTAATTAATGTATTTGAGCCAGCACCTAATACAAATATCTTTTCGTGATTTTGGATTTTTTTCAGAAATCTAATTAATTCTTTTAAGCTGTCAGCTTTAAAGAAAGCTTTTGTTTTGCCTCCTATATTAAACCAATTTTTTTTTTTTAAATCATAATTTAACTTTAAGTTGTTACTAAATTCTTTAATTAGTTCTTCTAAATCAATTTTCATGATAACAATTTTGGTAATTCTCGCATCCAACTTGAAATAGTCCCTGCACCCATTCCTATTACGATTTTTTTTCCATGTATATTTGCTTTAATAAATTTTGCTAATTGAAATTTATCATCTACTAAGAATAGATTTACTTTTGAATTTTTAATTATTTCTTTAGCAAAATTAACATAGCTAAACCCAAGTTTTAACTTTTCTCCAGCAGTATAAATTGGAAACAAAATAACTTTATCAGCATTTTTAAAAGCAAAAGTAAATTCTTTTTTTAAATCTTTTAGTCTTGATACTCTATGTGGTTGGAAAATACATATCTTTTCATAATCTTTATAAACTTTTTTTACACCATCTAATACTTCTTTGATTTCTGTAGGATGGTGGGCATAATCATCATAAAAATCCACATTATTAAAATTGAAAATTTTATTAAATCTTCTTTGAACCCCTTTAAAATTTTTAAGTCCTTTTTTTATATCATTTATTGGTAGACCTACAGTTAAAGCTAACGCAGTTGCAGCTACAGAATTTTTAATATTATGAGTTCCTAATAAGGGGATTTTAAATTTTTTAATTAATTGAATTTTTTTGTTTGGTAATTTTATATTTAAGTCAAACTCAGAGTGCTCTTTTAATTGTTTTATATTTTTAATACAAAAATTTGATTTGTTATCCAATCCATATGTATAGAAGTTTTTATTATTGATGTTTTTAATTAATTTTTTGTTATTTTTATCATCTAAACAAATAAATGATTTTCCAAATGAAGGAACTCTATTTACAAAATTTTTAAAATATTTATTTAATTTATCCATACTACCATAATAATCCATATGCTCTCTATCTATATTGGTGATGATTGAGTATGTTGGGGGTATATAAATAAAACTTCCATCTGACTCGTCCGCCTCTAATATAGACCAATCACTTTTCCCAAGTTTTGCAGAATTATTAATTGAATTTATTACTCCACCATTAATTATTGTAGGATCAATTTTTGTTTCTTGAAATATAGATGCTATTAAAGAGGTTGTTGTGGTTTTTCCGTGTGATCCGACTACTACAATATTTTTTGTTAAAGAAACAATATTGGCTAGCATTTCTCCTCTTTTGTAAATGGGCAATTGTTTTTTTTTTGCCGCAATAAGCTCAGGATTATTTTTTTTAATAGCTGAAGATACAACTAGTATAGTTCCCTTTTCTATATTTTGTTTATTATGTCCAATAAAAACTTTAATTTTTTCTTTTCTCAATCTTTCAATATTTTTATTATTTGAAATATCGCTTCCTTGAACTTTAAAACCTTTACCTTTCATTATTAGTGCTAAGCCACTCATACCTATTCCACCTATTCCAACGAAATGTATTAGTTCTGTTTTTGCTAATTTAATTTTCATTAATAATTTTTAATATTTTTTGATTAACATTATTCCATGTATTTTGATAATTTAATTTCTGTAAATTATTTTTTTTTGTCATATAATCCTGACTTTTATTTATCATTTCCATTAAAAATTTCTCAAATTTTTGGTCATCAAAATTCTTTTGATCAATTATCCAACAGCAATCCTGTTCCTTGTAGTATTTTGCATTTTCGTACTGATGATTATCTTTTGATGACGGAAGTGGTATTGCTATAAATGGAATAGCTAATAAAGATAGTTCAGCTAAACTTGAAGCACCCGCTCTTGTTATACATAAATCTCCCTGTTTTAAAACTTCATTAAGATTGTGATCAAAACTGAAAACTCTATTTTCAATATTATTCTGAGAATAAAAATTTTTTAAAAAATTAATATTTTTCTCACTTGTTTGATGAATAATTTTGATAGAAACTTTTTTTGCTATACTCACAATAGATTTATTTAAAAGCTCATCAAAGATTTTTGCACCCTGACTACCCCCTATTATTATAATTGTGAATAAATTGTCTTTTTTTTGATACTCAACAGCTTCATAATATTCTTTTCTTATCAAAGGTTTAATAGTAGTTAATTTATTATTAATTCCAGATGGTAAATTAATTAAATTCTTTGAATAACATATTAATTTTTTTGATAAATTTAAAAAAAATTTATTTGCTCTTCCAAGAACCATATTTGGTTCAATTAAAAAAATATTAATGCCCAATATTTTTGCTGCTAAACATAGTGGTAAAGACATATAGCCACCAGTAGAAATTAAAATTGAAATATTATTTTTTTTTAACAGAAAAAAAGATTTTATAGTTAGAAAAAGTATTTTTAAAAATGAAAAAGGAAGCAAAAAATAATTATTTAATTTTGGAGTATTAATTACAAAAACTTTGTAATTCTTATCTAAATATGCAAGACCTCTTATATCAGTTGAAATAAAAATTTCATGCGTATGCTTTAAATGATTATAAAATGTAATTGCTGGTATAACATGACCTCCAGATCCACCTGTGGAAATTAAAATTTTTTGTGTCATTTATTAAGTTATTTTTCTTTTTGTTAAATTTAAAATTATCCCAGCTAATATTGATGTACTTATTATCGATGAACCACCATAACTTAAAAAAGGTAACGTCATTCCAGTAGTTGGAAATAATCTTATATTAACCCCTACATGAATAGTGGCCTGCATTAATATTAAACTAGTAGAACCAATTAAAATAAGTTTAACTTTATCATTTGTCTCAAAACTTATTTTTTTAAAAACCATATAAATTAAGATCAAAAACAATAATAATATTAAGATTATGGCAACAACACCAAACTCTTCAGAAATTACTGAAATAATGTAGTCAGTATGAGCTTCGGGAACTCTATTTTTAAGAGTACCTTCACCTATACCTTTTCCAAAAAAACCTCCACTTGTAATAGATTCTATTGCTTTATCAGATTGAAAATTATGTGTACCTGTTTCTCTATTGAAAAATGAAAAAATACGTCCTTGAATATAATCAAACCTGGGTACATAAATAATAAGATAGGTAAGTAAAGATGCACCAGCAATAAATATTGCTAAAAGAATATATATATTAATTCCTGATGTGAAGATTTGAACTGCCCAACAAAATACTACTAACAAAGTTTGACCAATATCTGGTTGAGCTATTAAAAGTAAAGAAATAACGGATATCAAAATAATAGATATCAAATACTTAAATAAAATATTTGATCTACTTTCACATAAAATAGTTGCTAAAATTATTATTAAAAATGGTTTTAAAACTTCTATAGGCTGAAATCTTGGTAAGAAAAATAAGTCTATCCATCTTTTAGATCCTTTAACTTCAACACCAACGAATGGCACCAAAAATAAAGAAATAAGTGAAATAAAAAAAAGAAAAATAGAGTATTTATATAATTGATCTGAATTTAAAGAGGAAAATATAAAAATAAAAGATATTCCAATTAACACATAAATCAAATGTTTAAAAAAGAAGAAATAACTGTTGGTATCTAACTTATCAGAGGCTATTAGAGAAGTTGAAACTAAAGAAAAAAACAATCCAATAACAAATAATAAACTTATTAGTAAAAAAATAGATTTATCTATGTTTTTCCACCATTGATAATAAAATTTGTAAACAATACTATCGCTTTGCATTAATATACTTTTTAATTATTTGATTAAAATGATACCCTCTATCTTCAAAATTTTTAAAACTATCGAATGAAGCTCCAGCTGGACTGAAAAAAATAATATTTTTTTTTGATTTTTGAATATTAATTTCTGAGAAAATAACTTTAAGGGTTTCTTGTAAATTTTTGAAATTTTTAATTTTTAATCTATTTTTTAAAATTTTTATAAATTTTCTATGATGTGATCCAAAAATATAAGCCTTAATATTTTTGCACTTTATTTTTGATAGTTTAAATTTATCTCCTTTTTTGGGAATTCCTCCCAATATCCAATATGCATCATTTAAATTTTTTAATATATTTTCCGAGGAAGCAAAGCTTGTAGATTTAGAGTCATTAATTATTGTAAGATTTTTTTTATCAAATATAATTTGTTGTCTGAAATCTAGGCCTTTAAATTTATTAATAGTTTTAATTAATTTTTTGTAATTAAGTTTTAATCTTGGGGCAATTTTTAATATAAATGATAAATTTTCTTTATTCCCATGAGATAAAAAATATTTATTAGTAATTTTATTAAACTTTTTATCTATGCTTGAAGTCTGTACTCTGTAGATCTTTGAACTATATTTATTTTTATTTAATTTTTTAGTTATTAGTTCATCCTCTTTTTTTACATATGCAAAAGATCCACTTATTTGAGATGTTAATAATTTAAATTTTGCATTTACATAATTCTTTAGACTTTTATGTCTTTCAATGTGGTCTGCAGTTATGTTTAAAATTATCGCATATTTTGATCTAAATACGCTACTATAATTTAGCTGATAAGAAGAGGCCTCAATCACAAAGATTGTTTTTTTTGTAATATTTTTTTCTGATAATGCTGGATTACCAATGTTCCCAATAAGTCTTGAGTCTCTTTTTTGATCGATTAAAGCATCATGTAAAATTTTAGCAGTTGTAGATTTACCATTAGTTCCAGTAATCGTAATACTTTCATTGTTATAAAATGAAAACAAGACATCAAGGTCGGTGTGAATTTTTTTAAAATTTTTCTTTAAAAATTTTGATAATTTGCAATTTGAGATATCAATTCCAGGACTAATAATAATTCTATCAAAATTTATTTTTTTTATTTGTTCATATCTAATAATTTTTTTTTTAAGTTTAAATTTAATTTTTGGATTGTCATCAAACAAATATACATCAGACTTATTTTTTAAAAACTTATAAGATGAAATGCCACTCTTTCCTAAACCATAAATTAATATTTTTTTTCTTAAAAAAATATTATTAAATATTTTCATTATCTTAATTTTAAGGTAGCTAAACCAATCATTGCTAGGATGATAGAGATAATCCAAAACCTAATTACAACTGTAGACTCTGGCCATCCTTTTTTCTCAAAATGATGATGAATAGGCGCCATTCTAAAAATTCTTTTTCCAGTAAGTTTAAACGAAATCACCTGAACCATTACTGAAACTGCCTCTAGTACAAAAAGTCCACCAGTAATAGCTAAAACAATTTCATGCTTTGTGATAATTCCTACTGCACCTAAAGATCCTCCAAGAGATAATGAGCCTGTGTCACCCATAAAAATTTTGGCAGGTGGAGCATTAAACCATAAGAAACCTAAACAAGAGCCAATAATTGCACCACAAAAAATTGATACTTCACCAGTTCCTTCTATGTAAGGTATCTGTAAATAATTTGAAAATACAATATTTCCAGTAACATAACTTATAAAAGCAAAACATGCTGCAACTAATATTACAGGTACTGTTGCTAGACCATCTAATCCATCCGTAAGGTTAACAGCATTTGACGAACCAATAATTACGAATATTGCGAATGGTATAAAAAACCATCCAAGGTTTATGATTAAATTTTTAAAGAATGGAAAATATAAATTATTTAAATCTTTATAATCATTTAAATAAACGAACAAACTTACACCAATGATTGCTAATATTATTTGTGAAGTTATTTTAAACTTTGAAGAAATTCCTGATGAGTTGCTAAATTTAATCTTCTTAAAGTCATCATATGCTCCTAATAAACCAAACGTAATTACTATGTAGACACAAAATATAATATTAATATTTGATAAATCTGCCCAGAATATTACTGATACTAATAAGCCAAATAAAATTATTAAACCTCCCATTGTTGGTGTGCCAATTTTTTTAACTATATGATCCTCAGGTCCATCGTCCCGGATTGGATTTAAAATTTTTTGTTTTGAAAAAAATTTAATAAAAGGACCTCCAATAATCAGCACAATAACCAATGAGGTGAAAAAAGATAAACCTGTTCTAAAAGTTAAATATTTAAACACATTTAAAAAACTAAAAGTATCAACAAAATTTAACAAAAATTGATAAAGCATTAATGCAATCCTTTCAGATCTTTTACTATGTCGTTGAATCCTGTCGCAAGTGAGGCTTTGATCATTAAATAATCATTATTATTTAAATCTTTTCTAATCAATTCAATAATTTGAGAATTGTTTAATAAAATCTTGCCTTTTTTGGCTTCTGAAATATTTGCAAATATTATAGACGCCATTTTACCTTTAACAAATACCTTATCTATCTTAGTTTGATTAATTATTGGAGCAATAGATTGATGAAGTTTTTTAGAATGACTACCAAGCTCTAACATGTCACCAATTAGTAGATATTTATTTGATTTTTTCGAGTTTATTTTATCAAAATTTTTTATCGCTGATTTTAATGATAGAGGATTTGAATTGTAACTTTGATCAATTAAATTAATTCTTTTATTATCAATTTTTACTACAGAATGATCTCCTCTTCCTCCTGGAATTTTGAAATTGAGAAAAATATTTTCATTAAGTTTAAATATATTTTTAGAAATACTAATAACCGCTAAAGCAGCAAGTATATTGTATATATTGTTTTGAAAATCGTTAGATACTGTGAAATCCTTTTTTTTATTATTTAACTTTATATTAATTTTAAATTTTTTTCCGAAGGGCTGTATATTATTTAATTTAATGTCTGCTTTCTGACTTTTAATACCAAAAGAAACTACTTTAATTTTCTTTTTTTTGGCAATTTTTTTATGTAATTGAAAAAAACTGTCATCTGCATTCAATACAATATAACCATAAAGTTTTATGTTGTTAATAATTTCAGATTTTGCCAAAGCGATTTGTTTAATATTTTTAAAATTTTTAGCATGTGCATAATTTATATTTGTTATTACACCAATATCTGGTTTTATAATTTTAGACAAATAATCAATTTCACCTTTTTTATCCATTCCAATTTCTAAAATTCCAAATTCATCATTTTGTTTTAAATTAAAAAGACTCAAAGGAACTCCAAATTTATTGTTATAAGATTTTGGTGAAATACTTACTTTCGTAATTTTACTTAATACATTGCCCAGCAATTCTTTAAGCGTAGTTTTTCCACAACTACCTGTAATAGCTATAATATTTGTATCAATACTTTTTCTAAAAGTTTTTGAAATATCTGTTAAGAATTTTAAAGTATTTTTAACTTTAATCTGTCGATTTTTATTTAATTTATTTTGAATTTTATTTACTACAGCTAAAGATGCTTTTCTGTTAAATGATTGTGAAACATATTTATTACCATCATTTTTTTTTCCTCTAATAGCAAAAAAAATATCATTTTTAGTAACTTCTTGAGAATTAATCCTTGCTGTTTTTAAAGATATGGAAGTAGACAATTTTTTAATTTTGGCTGCTTCTTTAACCACATTTAATTTTAAATTATCTGATAAATTATTATTTTTATGCTTGATAGCATTTAGAATTAACTTTCTATCTGAAAAGAAAATTTTCTTATTTCCAATATCCTGCGTTTTCTCATGACCTTTTCCAGCAACTAACAAAATATCACCTGAATTTAAATTATAAACAGCTTGAGTTATTGCTATTGCTCTATTAGATATTTCAATAATTCTCTTTTTTTTAATTCCCTTTTTTATATCTCTTATTATTTTTTGAGGATTTTCAAATCTAGGATTATCATTTGTAAGAATGATACTATCTGCAAAATCACTAGCTACTTTCCCCATTTTTGATCTTTTACTTTGGTCCCTATTTCCCCCACAACCGAATAACACTGTGATTGTTTTATCAGGAAATTGTTCTCTAAGATTTAAAAGACAAGTTTTTAGAGCATCAGGCGTATGTGCGTAATCAAGAATTACTTTTGATTGATTTTTAATTTTACCAATTTTTTCAAACCTTCCCTCAACAGTTTTTAATTTTGGAATTGTATTTAAAATTTTATTTATACTAATACCGCTATATTTTGCTGCAATTATTGCCATCAAAACATTTTTTAATTGTATTTTTCCAATTAAATTTAAATTTATATTCCTTATTGCGCTATTTAATTTAATTTTAAGAAATTGACCCTCTCCTTTAAAATTATGAGATAAAAGCTCTAGATTATTGTTTCCATCATTAAGTGTATGCAATTTTAATTTCTTATTAATTGCAATTTTTCTTATGTTTTTAAACTCAGGTATTGATTGATCTGTAATTACATTTCCTCTTTTTGAGATTAGGTTTTCAAATAAATAAAGTTTTGCATTTAAATAGTTTTTTAAATTTTTATGATAATCAAGATGATCATGGGATAGATTAGTAAATATACCTGAATTAAACTTTAAACCATCTAATCTATTTTGCTTTAAACCATGGCTTGAGGCTTCCATAATTACATTCTCTATTTTTTGATTTTTCAACTTGCTTAATATTTTAGCCAATTTGATTGGATCTATTGTTGTATTAGATAAATTCAAATTAATACTTTTTGATTTAACACCTAATGTACCAATTGAAGCACCTTTTTTATTATTTAATTTTAATATTTGATAATAAAAATCTGCAACCGATGATTTTCCGTTAGTACCAGTAACTGCAATTAAATTTTTTGGTTTTTTATTATAAATTTTAAAAGCAGTTTCAGCTAATAATTTTCTTATATTCTTTGTATGAATATACAAAATTCCATTTTGGAATTGACTTGTTTTTCTTTCAGTAACAATAATTTTTGATCCTTTTTTAATTGCTTTAGTAATAAATTTATTCCCATCAATAGAATTTCCTTTGATTGCAAAAAAAATATTATTTTTTTTAATACTCTTTGTATTAAATGAAATTCCTGAAAAGGAAAAATTTCTATAATTTTTATTTATGTTATGAAAGTAGTTTCCCAGAAGCATAATTAATTAACCTCTATATATTTTGTGGCTAAAATAGGCCCGATTTTATCTATGACTTTTCCAGCTACCTCTACTGAAGTCCAGCCAGCAGTATTATAAAGTGTACCCTTCCAGCCTCCTTTTCGGTGTCTATACTTATAATAATAATCTTTAGATTTTTTTGGAGTATCTAACATTACGACAAAAACAAATTGTGGATTTGAAGTGGGAAAAATGGAGGCAAAAGTATTTATTTTTGCTTCAGAATATGCTCCTCCCTCAGGTTGATCAGCAGTTCCTGTTTTTCCACCAACTTCATAATTTTGAACATCTGCAAATTTAGCTGTGCCTTCCTCAGTATTTACAATTTTTCTTAAAGCCTTAACAACTTGTTCCGAAATACCTTTGTTTAATATTCTCTCGTTTTTTTGCTTAAAATTATTCTCTTTAAAAATTAATGTTGGCTTAATTTCATAACCACCATTTGATAAAACCGCATAACCTTTTGCCAATTGAAGAATTGTAGTCGCTACTCCATGTCCAAAAGAAGCTGTAGCTAATCTACATTTCCCAAAATCATAATTTTTTTGAGGAGCAACTTCTTCAATATCAAAATCAAAATCACTTAACACGCCAACTTTTTCTAAAAATAATTTAAATTTTTGTGGGCCAATTTTTTGAGCAATTCTGACAGATCCTATATTTCCAGATCTAACTAAAATTTGCTCTGCAGTTAAATCTGACGGTATTTCATTGTCATACTCACCTATTCTGTATTTGTCACATTTAATTGATTTGGGTAAATCTAAAAATTCAGTCTCTGGTTTAATTACCTTTTCATTTAAAGCGCTAGCAAAAGTAAATGCTTTAAATACAGAGCCGAGTTCATATGTTCCTTTAGTTACCCTGTTAATATAATTTACATCTGTAATATTTTGTCTTTCATTTGGATTAAAATCTGGCAAAGAAACTAGTGATAAAATATTACCATTATTAACATCCATTAAAATGGCTGCACTACCTTTGCTTTTAAAAATTTCCTGATATTTAATTAATTCTTCTCTTATTAAAAACTGAATATCCTTATCTAGAGTAAGTCTAATGGGTTTTTTTGATTGTCTAAGTTCGTCATTCAATGATTTTTCCAATCCAGAAATACCGTTATTGTCATCATCTATCTGACCCAAAACATGACTAAAAAGATTTTTTTGTGGGTACATTCTTAAAACTCTTTCTTCTGGGACTAGAGATTTATCGCCTAGTTTCATTATTTTTTCATAATTTTCCTCTGAAATTTTCTTCTCTAAATAAAAAAATTTCTTAGTTTTTATTTTTTTTTTAATTTCATTAAAATTTTTATCAGGAAAAATAATATTTAAACTTAGAAGTAATTTTTTTTCATTAATTATATCTGAAGTTTTTAAACCAATATCGATAGATTTAACTGTCTTAGCTAAATAATTTCCATTTATATCTGTAATGTCTGCTCTGTAGAGTTTATTTGAAGTCAAAAATAAATTGCTTCTTTGTTCTAAATTATCTTTTAGTGAGCCTAGATGAATTAAGTGAATTGTGTAAATCAAATAGATAATAAAAAAAATGAAAAAAATAAAAGCTACACGATTAAATTGAATATTTAATCCATTCTCTTTTTTCTTAAATATAAAATCACTTTTGTAGTCTTCTATAATTAATTTAGATTTATTATCAGCCATTACTCTTTTGTAATTTTAAAATTTTGGATTTTATTTATATAGTCTGAAATATTATAAATTTTTAAGTCATTTATATTTTTTTGAATTAACTCATCCTCAAAATACTGTGATTGATATTCAAGTAATCTTTCTGCAGAACTTAAATAATCATACTCTAAGGACACATTTTCAAATTCAGATTTTAAAACTCGAATACTCTCTTTTGCTGTAAATATTTCATCTTCAATCTGTTTAGTCGAATTTTTTATTATTGCAGTTGATAAGACTAAAAAAAAAATCACTAATGCTAAAACATACTTTTTCACAGTTTGTCTCCATATTTTTCGATTTCAATATAATTTCTGAATTTCTCCTCTATATCGGTATCGAAATTATAAAAATCAGTTTTTTTTATTGCATATCTAAATTTAGCAGATCTAGACGGTGGATTTTCACTTAACTCTTCTTCTGAGGGAGTTATTGGTTTTTTTTGAATCAAATTAAATAATGTATCAGCTTGTTTTACAAGAGGACTATATCGTGAAATACTTTTATTTTCAGAAAGGCTTTTTAAAAAATATTTTACTATTTTATCCTCTAAAGAATGAAAAGTAACTACCCCTAGAATGCCTCCTTTTTTTAAAACTTTAGTGGCATTAATAAGCCCATAAATTAATTCGCTTATTTCTTTATTTACAAAAATTCTAAGTGCCTGAAAAACTTTGGTTGCATTATGAATTTTAAAATTTTTTCTTTTTTTTGATTTATCAATAATTTCAACTAAAGATTTAGTATCAATGTCATTTTTAGATCTCTCTTTATTGATATTTCGTGCAATGTATTTTGCTTCTTTTTCGTCACCAAAAAATTTAAAAATCTTTTCTAATTCTTTTTCATCAAGTTTATTTATTACATCTTCTGCAGAATAGTTATTTAAACCTAACTGCATATTTAATTTACCATTTGCTTCAAATGAAAGTCCTTTTTCTGGATCTTTTATCTGAGTGTAAGAATAACCGAGATCAAAAATTACTCCTCTTATATTTTCGTTTTTAAGCTTTAAATTATTTAATTGGCTAAATTTAATATTTTTAAAAATAAATCTATCTTTAAAACTTTCTTTTAATTGGTTAGCAATTTTTGCACTCTCTATATCTCTATCTAGAGCTATTACGTTTGTATTTTCAAAGTCTAAAATTTTTTTGGTATAACCACCTTGACCAAACGTGCAATCAATAAATGTGCCACCATGTTGAGGGGAAATAACGCTAATAATTTCTTTTAGCAGTACCGGATAATGCTTTTGCATTTTCGGTACTATGGTGGCGTCCATTTATTTCTTGGAAGACCATTAATTTTTTTGTCTTCTTAAGAATGCTGGTATCTCAAGATCATCTTCTTCTTCCTCATGTTCAGAAGATAAAAGTTCATCTGAACTTGAGGTTTCAGTTTCTGAACTGAATAAATCTGGGGCATCAGAATCAACTCCAAATTCTTTAAGATCATTAGAAACCTCTTCATGAATATTATTATCTTGGGTTCCTTCATTATTAGTTTCCAAAGCCTCTTGTGCAAAAGATTTTTCCATTTCATTAATTGAATTATCTTCAACTATACTCTCACTTTCCATGCTAGTATTTTGAACAACTTCCTCATTCATCATTTGATTGTGAGAACTTTCAGTTTGTTGTTCTTGAACAATCTCATTTTCAAGTTTTAAAGCATTTGCGCCATGAGTAATTGGATTTGACGTTGTTGTGTTTGAAAAATTGAAAGATTGAGAGGATCCCATATTTGAAAAATCAGAATAGCCAGGATTACGGTTTTGAATTCGATGAACCATGTTTACAACAGATTTTGAGTCTGGTTGCTGACCATCTAATGAGGTTGCAACAATTGAAACTCTCATTTTTCCATCAAGTTCTGTATCAGTAATTGCACCAATAATTAATTCTGCTTCAGGATCAACTTCAGCTCTAACTTTATTTACAGCCTCATCAACTTCAAAAAGTTTAAGATCTTTACCACCGGTAATATTTACCAATAAACCTTTTGCACCTTTTAAAGTATAGTCATCTATTAACGGATTACTAATTGCCATTTCTGCCGCTTTAAGAGCTCTACCTTCTCCTTCAGCTTCACCTGTTCCCATCATAGCTTTACCCATTGCTGCCATAACCGTTTCAACATCAGCAAAATCTAAGTTTATTAAACCAGGTCTGACCATCAGATCAGTTATACTTTGAACACCATGCATCAAAACATTATTTGAAAGGTTAAATGACTCTTCAAAAGTAGTCTGTTCATTAGCTATTTTAAATAAATTTTGGTTAGGTATAACAATTATTGTATCAACATGTTTTCTTAACTCTTCCAAACCTTGTTGTGCTCTTCTCATTCTAGAGGGGCCTTCATATAAAAATGGAAGAGTCACAACACCTACAGTTAAGATATTTAATTCTTTAGCAGCTCTTGCGATGACGTGAGCAGCACCAGTGCCCGTTCCACCACCCATACCAGCTGCAATAAAAACCATGTTTGCACCTTGAAGTGTATTTACAATTTCATTTAAAGACTCATCAGCTGCAGCTTGACCAATATCAAGTTTTGCTCCAGCTCCTAAACCTTTTGTTAAATTTAAACCTATTTGAATTCTGGATTTTGCTTTACTTAACTTTAAATCTTGAGCATCGGTATTAACTGCAATAAATTCTACTCCTTGCATATTGTTTTCAATCATTTCATTGATAGCATTTCCGCCTGCCCCACCAACTCCTAATACTAATAGTCGTGGTTGCAACTCTTTAATTTCTGGTGCTTTAAAGTTTATTGTCATCTTATTTCCCCTCGTTGTTGTTTAAGTGTTTTTCCCATTTAAGACTTGCACGATTAATATTTGCTTTTTTTCTTGCTGATGTCTTAAATTTTTCAAATGCTGTTGGCTCCCATATTTGAAATGTTTGGCCTTGACCAACAAACAACATGCTATTTTTTATTTTTGCATGTTTCAATAATTTTGATGAAAGTGAAATTCTGCCTTCACTGTCGAATTGTAAATTTATACTTTCTGCTAATATTGATGTTGCAAAGTAATCTCTTTTTTCCTCAAAAGGATTTAAGGAGTCAATTGCTGAAGAAATTTTTTCAATTCTATCTTGAGAACATGCTTCTATTGATGAATTGTTAAAAGATGGATAACAAATAATACCGTTGTAACCCAAATTTGACAAATATGACCTGAAACTAGCAGGCACTGATACTCTCCCCTTTTTGTCCAATTTGTTCTCGTAAGTAGATAAAAACATATATTTTTAAATTTATAAATTCCATAATTGGGAATATATGGGAATATATGGGTATTTAAAAAGATAGTCAAACCCTGAATCTTGACTGATTTTCCTTATACATATTAGTTTTTTTTATACCAGCGTTTATAAGAATAGGCTTTTTTAGTAATGACTTAATATTGAATCAAATCAAGAACATCCGTGTAATGTAAAAATCTATATTGTGAATGAGTTTGCCAGATAAACTATAAGCCGGGTTCTGTCATTTAAACTTATCATTTGTCTAGGCTTAAGATCACTCTTAAGCTCAAGCAACTAACCCTGATGACTAGCCAAGGACGGCTTTCTGTTTTTCAACAATGTCATCTCTACTTAGTCTTGCTCCCAGTGGGGTTTTCCAGCGTTCATTGTTACCAATAGAACCGGTGTGCTCTTACCACACCTTTTCACCCTTGCCATGTTATGGCGGTTTATTTTCTGTGGCACTATCCCTAGGGTTTCCCCCCGCCAGGTATTACCTGGCACTGTGTCCTTGTAGAGCCCGGACTTTCCTCTTTAAACTTAATTAAAGCGATAAGTCATTTATCTGGCATATTTAAATTAATACTAATTTTTAAAACTTCAAGAAATTTTATGCAAATTTTTTTGCTAAATTATTGCTAATAATCAAACATTCTTTATCAATTTTTCCATTTATCAATTCTTGTCTAAATCTTCTTTGAAAAGCTTTCACAATATAATTATTAAATTTTCTATTTTTTAAATTTTCAGTTTTTTTCATTGCATACCCAATTTTTGATAAATTGTTAAAAAATATTTTTTTACTGACTTGATCTAATTCAATTTTTCTATTTTTTTTAAGTAATTGAATAGATAATGAATGCCATAAACCAATACCTTGCTTTGACAACTCTTTCCATGGAAATTTTTCTCCTGGATCTTTTTTTCTTTCTGGAGCAATGTCTGAATGCCCCAAAATATTTTGAGACTTAATTTTATATTTTTTAATTAATGTCTTAGATAATTTAATTAAAGATTGAGTTTGTTTTTTCGAAAAAGGTTTGTAGTTATGTTCGTGCCCAGGATTACTGATCTCTATACCAATAGAATGTCTATTAAGAGA
Organism: Candidatus Pelagibacter sp. HIMB123; assembly: GCF_052048195.1. NCBI lineage: Bacteria > Pseudomonadati > Pseudomonadota > Alphaproteobacteria > Candidatus Pelagibacterales > Candidatus Pelagibacteraceae > Candidatus Pelagibacter > Candidatus Pelagibacter sp. HIMB123. The sequence continues at coordinate 48,947 of NZ_JBNAIL010000002.1, forward strand.
TTTATAATGTTTCCATTTAGATTTACCAGCATGCCATGCGATATATGAACCCGGTACCATCAATAAAATTTCACCATTTTTTTTTAGAAAGTAATGACAACTTAGATTAGATTTTACATTGGTTAATTTTTCAATAGCAACAGAATCGTTTCTCATTCCTGTATAATGAAAAACTAAGAATTTAATTTGATTAGGTTTTCTTTTTATTGGATTAAAATTAGGTGAATAATTAGAGGTAATTTTTATACTCATTTTGGTGGCCAATTTTAATTTTAAGCCATATTTTAGTCATTTTAATTGCTAAATCTTGATTTACTTTATCTTTACATAGAATATATATATTTTAAATAAATGTTAAAAACTATAAAAATTATTTTTTTGTTATTATTCCTTTCTGCTAACGCTCTAGCGGGTTCTGACGGGGAGTTGGAATTATCAAAAAAAAATAAACCTACAAAAGATTGTTTTGAGCCTTTAAACAGATTAACTTTTTCATTAAATCAAAGCTTAGATAAAGCAATTTTTAAACCTGTTGCAAAAGGATATAGAGCACTACCATCTCCCATAAAGAAAGGTACTGGCAATGCTTTAAAAAATCTATCAACTTTAGTTACTGTTCCAAACAATGTTTTGCAAGGTGATTTTAAACTAGCTGGAATTAATACAGGAAGATTTATTTTGAATACAACCGTTGGAGTGCTAGGTATATTTGATCCAGCATCTGAGATGGGTTTTCCTAAATATGTTAAGGAAGACTATGGACAAACACTTGGAGCTTGGGGAGTTGGACCAGGTTGCTATTTAGTTTTGCCAGTTTTAGGCCCTTCAACAATTAGGGATACTGCAGGAATGTTTGTTAATGTATTAGGTGGTGATCCTTATTATAATGTTTCAACAAATGCTAATAATGAATATTTAGATGCAGAACTTTTCGCTGCTACAAAAATATTAACTGGTGTAGCATTCAGGGCAGAAAATATTGACAGTTTGGATAATCTACAAAAAAATTCAGTAGATTTTTATGCATCAGTAAGAAGTGTATATACTCAAGATAGAGAAAATAAAATTAAAAATCTTGAAAGAGGAAATATTGAAGTTATTTACAACGATGATGACTGGGAAGAGATAGAGCCGAAATAACAAATTAAATATATGAAAAAATTTCCAATTATTTTATTTATTTTAACTTCAATATTTTACAGTAATGTTGCTTACTCAATATCTCCAGATGTATTTGTTCAATCCACTGTAAATAGAGCTGCAGAAACACTTGGAACTGGATTAACTAAGGATGAAAGAATTGAAGAGTTGAAAAAAATAGCTTTGGAAACTGTAGATATTAGAGGAATAGGTTTTTACTCTCTAGGATCTCACAGAAAAACAGCTACTGAAGAACAAAAAGATGAATATGAAAGAGTATTTAAAGAATATTTTTTACAAAGTTTTTCTAGTAGATTAGCAGAATACTCAAACCCAATAATTAATGTAGATTCAAAAAAAAAAATAAATGAAAACTACACAATTGTTTCAAGTACTCTTGCAGCAACTGAAAAAAGACCCTCGGTAAAAATTGAGTGGAGAGTTTATACAAAAAACAAAGATCAGCCCTTAATAAGAGACTTAATAATTGAGGGATTGAGTTTAGCAAGAACGCAGAAAGAAGAATTTAATTCTATAATTCAAAGTGCAGATGGAGATTTAAATGTGCTATTGGATAACCTTAGAAATTTTTCGAATGCAAATTAATGCAATCTAAAAAATTAAGAGTTCTCCCAAAATTTTCTTTTTTAATTTCTGCCTTTACTACTTTGTTATTTGCAATTTTTTCTGGATATAAAGGTGTACTTCTTTATTTTATAAATAAATCAATGGATGATACCTTTGTAGGAGGTGAAGTATCGAATATTTCTATCAGTTTATGGTTATTCATAAGTGGAATTATGTTTTTTCTTGCTTTTTTGTTTATTTATTTAAGAAAATTAAGAGACTTAAAAAGCCAGAAAACAATTAATAGTGCTTTTATAATTTTATGGTTCATAACCTTTGTAATTATTTTATTTTTTTTACCTAAAATGAAATATTTTTCTCTAATACCCTTTAGTTTGATGGTTATTTATATAATTTCATATAGTAACGTGAAAAAACAAATTATCTTCAACAAAAGAAATAAACATTTATCTAAAAATGAAATTGATCTTTTGCAGAGACTAGCAAAAAGAAAATAAGAATTTATTTGGTGGGCCCGCCAGGACTCGAACCTGGGACCAATACATTATGAGTGTACTGCTCTAACCAACTGAGCTACAGGCCCAAAACTCATATCTAGTTATATCATTTTTATAAAGTTATCAATTAAAGATAATTTTCAAATGGTGGGCCGTGTTGGTTACGCTCCAACTACCCCTGCAATGTCAATGCAGTACTCTACTATTGAGCTAACGGCCCTATTTTAACTTTCTAAGAAACTTTTTAATTGCTTAGATCTGCTTGGATGTTTTAACTTTCTAAGTGCTTTAGCTTCAATTTGTCTTATCCTTTCACGAGTTACAGAAAACTGTAATCCAACTTCCTCTAGAGTGTGGTCAGTATTCATTCCAACTCCAAACCGCATTCTCAATACTCTTTCTTCTCTTGGGGTTAATGTTGATAAAATTTTAGTAGTTGCTTCACCTAAGTTTGATTTTATAGCTTGTTCTAATGGAGCCAAAGCTTTTGTATCCTCTATAAAATCTCCTAAACTACTATCTTCTTCATCTCCTACAGGTTTTTCTAATGAGACTGGCTCTTTTGAGATTTTTAAAACTTTTCTTACTTTATCTAGTGGCATTCTGAGTTTTTGAGCAAGCTCCTCTGGGGTTGCTTCTCTTCCAAACTCACTTAAAATTAATCTTTGGGTTCTAACAATTTTATTTATTGTTTCAATCATATGAACTGGAATACGTATAGTTCTTGCCTGATCTGCAATTGATCTTGTTATTGCTTGTCTAATCCACCATGTTGCATAAGTTGAGAACTTATAACCCCTTCTGTACTCAAATTTATCGACCGCTTTCATTAACCCTATATTTCCCTCTTGAATTAGATCTAAAAATTGTAGACCTCTATTTGTATATTTTTTTGCAATAGAAATTACTAATCTTAAGTTAGCTTCTACCATTTCTTTTTTTGCAATTCGTGACTCTTTTTCTCCTTTTTGAATTCTACTTACGAGTTTTTTAAAATCAGTTACTGAAATTCCAAGTTTGTGACTAATTTCAATTAATCTTTCTCTAATATTTTTAAATTCTTCTTTATTCTTAGTAAAAAATTGTTTCCAAACTGAGTTTGTGTCTAAAAATTTTTTTAAATTAGGATTAATTTCATTGCCAACGTAAAATTTAATAAATTCATTTCTAGGTATTTGATGATCCATTGCAAGTCTTAAAAGATTACCTTCTAAAGAAATAATTTTTTTATTTTCTACATAATGTTTTTGGACAAGTTCTTCTAAAACAGATGGAGATAGTTGAAGAGATTTAATATTTTCTAATATGTCATTAACAATTTTTTCATACCCTTTTTCTTTTGCTGGTGAAAAATTTTGGGAATTTAAAACACAATCTAATTTTTCTTTCTGATATTTTATTAGCTTTGTATATTCTTTTGTTAAAGTATTAACAGTTTTTAAAACTTTTGGTTTAATTTCAGTTTCCATTGCAGCAAGGGTTGGATTAAAGTCGTCGTCGTCATCTGATGAACTTTCATCTTTTTCTGTTTCACCTGCATTTTTTTGTTTTGCACTTGGTCCAGTGGACTCATCTTCCATATAATTTGTATCAATATCTATAATTTCTCTAACTAAAATTTCATCTTTTTGCAGTTGTTCATTCCATTCAAAAAATTGTTGTGCTGTAATTGGGCTTTGAGAAAGTGCAATTAACATTACATCTTTACCTGCTTCTATTCTTTTGGCAATTGCAATTTCACCTTCTCTAGAAAGCAACTCAACCCCACCCATTTCACGCAAATACATTCTTATAGGGTCATCACTTTTTTCTATTGTTTTACCCTCTTCTTTATTTGAATTTTCTTTTTTTCTTAAAACTTTAAAATCTGATTTTTTTTCTACTAACGTAACATTTTCATCCAATATATGAATAAATGCTTGTGCCAAATTTTCATCTGATAAATTTCTTTTACCTAATGATTTACTTAATTCCTCGTAAGTTATAAATCCCCTATGGGTTCCACGACCCATAAGTCTAGCAAATGATTTTGTAATAATTCTTTCCACGATAATTTGAGTTTAAAGGTCTTATATAATGTCAATTATATAAAAATCTATTAATAATTTTGTCAGTTTAATTGAGATTCTGCTTTTTTTTGAGCTCTTTTAACTCATTAAATGTGGACTCGCTCATATCCACAGAAAACTTCGATTCTAATTCCTGGATTCTGAACTCAAGATCATAATTCATCAAATCTCTAGAGATGTCCTCTAATAATTCGATTATTTTTTGATCATCATCAGATTGATTTTTTAGAATATGTTTGATTGGAGCAAATTTATTTATTTTTTCTGTTAATTGAACATCCAAGTTAAGATCTTGAACTGCAACATGTGAACTAGATTTTAATTTTTCAATAATCATTTCAAATATTTTTTTATTAAACTCGGTAAATAATTTAATATTTTCAATCAAATGAGTATTTGCTTGCAACAAATCTAGGTTATTAATAACTAAATATAAGAGAGAAAACTCTTTTAATTCAACTCCAGACAAAGACTGACTTTCTTTAAAATATTTTTTTGTACTTTCTAAAGATTTTGTTTTTTTTGAAATAAATCTTTTATTATTTTGATTGGAATGTGGTGTTAGCTCAGCAATTTTCTCTAAAAAATATTCTAAAACATATTTTTTTATAAAATCATCTTTAATTGTATTTGCAATTGCTCTAAGTTTTTTCTCAAAAATAGCCATCGATGATGGGTTATTTTTAGTTTGTTTTTTGTAATGACTAAAAATAAATTGATGAATGGATAATTTGCTTTGCTTTGTAAAATCTATAAAATTAGTCTTACCATTTTTGTTTACATAACTATCTGGATCTTCTTTTTCTGGCAGAAATAAAAATGAAATTTGTTTTTCAGGTTTCAGTTCCTTTATTGAATTTTCAGCAGCTCTAACAGCAGCTTTGTATCCACTTTCGTCACCATCAAAACATATTATGATATCATCAAAAAATTGATTTAAGGTTAAAATTTGTTTGTCGGTTAAAGATGTACCAAGATTTGCCACCACGTTATCAATTCCATTTTTGCTCAGACCTACAACATCCATGTATCCTTCAACTAGATAAATATGGTCAATTTTATTTGAAAGTTTTCTTGCTAAATCTAAATTATATAAATTTGATCCTTTTTTAAAAAAATTTGTCTCAGGTGAATTTATATATTTTGCTAAGTAATCTAAATTTTCTATAATTCTCCCTCCTAAAGCAATTGGTTGACCTGAAATATTATTGATTGGAAATATTAATCGACCTCTAAATCTTTCTAAATAAATTTTTTTTTTCTCATCTAAATAGAATAAACCAGTTTCTACTAAAGTTTGTTCATTATGATCTTTTTTTAATTTTTCAAAAAAATTTGGATTTTTTTCTATGTATCCTATCTTAAACTTTTTAACCTCATCTTTACCTAATGATCTATTTTTTAAATAATCTCTAGCAATAGAATAATTTTCATTTTTTAAAAGTTCATTGTGATAAAATTCAACATAATGACTAAAAATAGATTTATACTCATTCCACTTTTTTTCTCTTTCTTCATCTTGTTTAGAAAACATATATGGCTGCATACCTGCTAATTGAGCTAGGTATTTAACTGCTTCTCCAAATTTTAAATTTTGAGTTTTCATCACAAAATCAAAAATATTGCCATGTTCTGAAGTTGCAAAACAATGATAAAATTCTTTTTCATCATTAACAGTAAATGAGGGTGTTTTTTCATTTTTAAAAGGCGATAAACCTACAAATTCTTTACCTCTTTTTTTTAAGGAAACAGTTTTTGATACTACTGTTGAAACTTTCAACCTATTTTTAATTTCATCGAGATACTCTTTCGGGTATTTCATTATTTATTCAACAATTCTTTAATCATAGGTCCTGCTTTGGAAAAATCAATTTCATCTGCATGAGTTTTTTTAAGTTCACCCATAACTTTTCCCATATCTTTTAATGAATTTGCTCCAATTTTCAAAATAACATCCGCACAAATTTTCTTAGTTTCTTCTTCACTAAGCTGCTTTGGTAAGAAGCTTGTTAAAATATCATATTCATTTTGCTCAACCTCTAAAAGATCTGTTCTATTATTTTTTTTATAAATATCGATCGATTCGGCACGCTGTTTAACCATTTTTTTTAAAAGTTTCTTAATATCGTCATCATCAGTTTCCTTTTTATTTGGGCCTGATCTGTTAACAATGTCCAAATCCTTAATAGAAGATAATATTAACCTATAGGTTGATATTTTATTTTTATCTTTAGATTTTAGAGCATTTTTATATTCGTTTTCGATAGTCTGTTTTAATGACATAATTTTTTAATCTACTTTAAAGAAAAAATTCTTCAAAAGAAAAATTGTTTTTTTACAATTTTATATTACATCTCTGTTGCGATAATAAAGCAATTATTGTATTAACCTTTAACTCATGAGTTGTAATTGATCAAAAAAGCAAAAAAAACTAACTCAAAAATTAAATCTCAAATCAATACAGGCGTTTTAGTTCTAGAAAATAAAAAGGTATTTAGAGGAATTGGAATTGGATACCAAGGAGAAGCCACAGGAGAAGTTTGCTTTAATACATCTTTGACTGGTTACCAAGAAATAATCTCCGATCCATCTTACGCAGGTCAAATTATTAACTTTACCTTTCCTCATATTGGAAATGTTGGAACTAATAAAGAAGATCATGAGTCTGATAAAATATGGGCTAGAGGAGTGATTTTTAACTCTGAAATAACTTCACCTTCAAATTACAGATCGTTCCTGCATTTAGATACTTGGCTAAAAAAAAATAAAATTGTTGGAATTACTGGCTTAGACACCAGAAGCCTTACAAACTTTATAAGAGATAAAGGAGCCCCTAAAGGCACAATTAGTTATTCAAAAAAAGGAAGGTTTAATATTAATAAATTGACTAATACTACCATCAAATGGAGTGGATTAAAAAATCTTGATCTTGCAGAATTAGTTTCCACTCAAAAAAATTATATTTGGAAAGGTTTCAAAACTTGGAAAAAAGAATTTGGATATAAAAAAAATAATAAAAATTCATTTCATGTTGTTGCAATTGATTATGGAATTAAAAAAAATATCCTAAGATATTTCTCTGACTTTAATTGCAAAATTACTGTCGTTTCTTGTAAAACTGATGCTCAAAAAATTTTAGCTTTAAAACCAAATGGAATATTTTTATCAAATGGTCCTGGTGATCCAGCTGCGACAGGGAAATATGCTATAGAAATTATTAAAGATCTAATTAAAAAAAATTTACCAATATTTGGTATTTGTTTGGGTCATCAAATTTTAGCATTGGCATTAGGTGGTAAAACAAAGAAAATGAAGCTTGGTCATAGAGGAGCAAATCATCCAGTTAAAAATTTAATTCATGATAATGTTGAGATAACGAGTCAAAACCATGGATTTGAAGTAGTTAAAGAAACATTACCAAAAAATATTGAGGTCACACATAAATCTTTATTTGATAATAGTATTGAAGGTATCAAACTAAAAAATAAACCAGTTTTTTCAGTTCAGTATCATCCTGAGTCTAATCCAGGACCTCAGGATAGTGTTTATTTGTTTCAAGAATTTATTAACAACATGAAAAAAAATGCCAAAAAGAAAAGATATTAAAAAAATATTAGTTGTAGGGGCTGGTCCAATAATTATAGGACAAGCATGTGAATTTGACTATTCAGGTACACAAGCATGTAAAGCTCTAAAAGATGAAGGTTATAAAGTTGTCCTAATAAATTCAAATCCAGCAACAATTATGACAGATCCAGATGTTGCGGATAAAACTTATATTGAACCCATTACACTTGATGTATTAGAAAAAATTCTCAAGAAAGAAAAACCAGATGCAATTCTTCCAACAATGGGAGGGCAAACCGCACTTAACCTCGCGATGGAAGCGGAGAAAAAAGGAATCCTAAAAAAATACAAAATTGAATTGATAGGAGCAAATTCTAAAGCAATTTCTAATGCCGAGGACAGAAAGAAATTTAGAAAAAATATGATCGATATTGGTTTAGATTTACCAAAATCTGAAATTGTTAATAACAATAATCAAGCATCAAAAGTATTAAAAAAAATTGGTTTGCCAGCAATCATAAGACCTGCTTTTACACTTGGTGGGCTTGGTGGGGGAATAGCCAAAACTAGAAAAGATTATTTTAAGATTGTTAAAAATGGGTTGCACGAATCTCCGGTAAGCCAAGTTCTTGTAGAGGAATGTTTAGAGGGTTGGAAAGAATTTGAGATGGAGGTTGTAAGAGATAAGAAAGATAACTGTATCATCATTTGCTCGATTGAAAATATAGATCCAATGGGAATTCATACGGGCGACTCAGTAACAATTGCACCTGCTCTTACTCTAACAGATAAAGAATACCAAGTAATGAGAAATGCTTCTATTGCCTGTTTAAGAAAAATTGGAGTTGAAACTGGAGGATCGAATGTTCAATTTGCTATCAACCCTAAAAACGGTCGAATGGTTGTCATTGAAATGAATCCACGTGTATCAAGATCCTCAGCACTTGCATCAAAAGCAACTGGATTTCCAATTGCGAAAGTAGCTGCAAAATTAGCGGTTGGTTATACTCTAGATGAATTAAAAAATGAAATAACTAAAGTTACTCCTGCATCATTTGAACCAAGTATAGATTATGTGGTGACTAAAATTCCAAGATTTACATTTGAAAAATTTTCTACTTCTCCTGCAACTTTAGGGACATCAATGAAATCAGTAGGTGAAGCAATGGCAATAGGAAGAAACTTTAAGGAATCTCTTCAAAAAGCTTTGGTATCTCTGGAGACTGGTTTTTCAGGTTTAGACAGAATTTTTGATTTAAATAAAAAACAAATTAAAAAAAAGCTTAAAGAAACTGTTCCAAATAAGATATTGCTTGTCGCTGAAGCAATTAGAAAAAAAATAGACTTAAAGAGAATATACAATTTATCAAAAATTGACCCTTGGTTTTTAGAGCAAATTAAAGAAATAGTTGATTGCGAAACACAAATCAAAAATAAAGGACTTCCAAAAGATTTTGCAGAATTTAACAGAATAAAATCAATAGGATTTTCAGATAAAAAACTTTCAGAATTAACTAAAACTTCTGAAGACGTTGTTAGAAGAAAAAGATCAGCGCTTAAAATACTTCCAGTTTATAAAAAAGTAGATACTTGTGCTGCAGAATTTAAATCGTTTACGCCTTATATGTATTCAACATATCAAAGAAACTTTTCAATTAACTCAGAATGTGAAGCTAATCCATCCAATAAGAAAAAAATAATTATTCTTGGAGGAGGACCAAATAGAATTGGCCAAGGAATTGAGTTTGATTATTGCTGTTGTCAGGCAAGTTTTTCATTAAAAGATGTGGGTTTTGAGACTATCATGGTTAATTGTAACCCCGAAACAGTATCAACAGACTATGATACGAGTGATCGATTATACTTTGAACCTTTAAAAGAAGAATACGTTTTTAACATAATTAAGAAAGAACAAGAAAAAGGAAATCTGATAGGAGTAATAGCTCAGTTTGGAGGCCAAACTCCAATTAAACTTGCTAAATTTTTATACGACAATAAGCTTCCAATATTAGGAACTCAATATACCTCTATAGATTTAGCAGAGGATAGAGATCGATTTAGAAATTTATTAAATAAATTAAAACTAAAACAAGCAGAGAGCGGAATTGCAAAGACATTTAATCAGGCAATAAAAATTGCTGAAAAAATTGGATTACCGTTAATGGTAAGACCTTCGTATGTTTTAGGTGGAAGAGCAATGGAAATTGTTCATGAAAAAAATCAGCTTAAAAAATTTGTTGCAGAAGCGTTTAAAGCTGCAGAAGATAATCCAATTTTGATTGATAAGTTTATTGATCATGCAATGGAAGTAGATGTGGATGCTATATCAGATGGAGAACAAGTTCACGTTGCAGGTATTATGCAACATATCGAAGAGGCTGGAATTCATTCAGGAGACTCAGCATGCAGCCTACCCCCTGTATCAATTAAACCTTATCTCCTTAAAGAAATAGAAAATCAAACTAAAAAATTAGCGATAGCTTTAAATGTTAAAGGTTTCATGAACATACAGTTTGCAATTAAAAAAGATGAAATTTATGTGATTGAAGTAAATCCAAGAGCAAGTCGAACAGTGCCTTTTGTATCAAAGGCAAAAGGATTACCTCTAGCTAAAATTGCATCAAGAGTAATGGCTGGTGAAAAGTTATCTAAGTTTAATTTAAAAGATAAATCTAAAGGTATGTACGCAGTTAAAGAAGCTGTATTTCCATTTAATAAATTTCCAAACAGTGACTTATTGTTAGGGCCTGAGATGAAATCTACTGGAGAAGTTATGGGATTTGATAAAAATTTTGGAATGGCTTTTGCCAAAAGTCAAATTGCAGCAGCTAACTCATTACCAAAACAAGGATTAGCTTTTATATCTCTCAAAGATAGTCACAAAGATGAAGGAATATATTTAGCTAAAGAACTTCTTAAACTTAGGTTTACATTATGTGCAACTAGAGGAACTGCAGAATATATTCGAAAACATGGGATGAAATGTAAAATTATAAATAAAGTAAGCACTGGTTCGCCTCACATAGTAGATGTCTTAGACTCTAAAAAAATTGCCTTAGTGATAAATACGGGGGGTGGAAATAGCGAACATCGATTAAGTGATGCAATAGCTTTAAGAAGAGCAACACTTAAGAATAAAGTTCCTTATTGTACTAACATGTCTACTGCTCAAGCTTGCTTAGAAGCAATTAAATCTCTAAAAACTAAGAAGCTAGAAGTTCAAGCTATTCAATAAATATCTATAGAAAAATTATATATTAAGCTTAAATAATAATATAAATTTTATTTTAAAAAAACCCAATTTGGGTATAAGTTCGACTTATGCATTTACAAAATTATAAAATAATCGAAGATTTAGTAACGTCAATATATACAAAAGATATATCTGACTTTGGTGACAGATCTTATTACCCTCAAATATTAAAATTAGTAAGCAGAATTAATTTAAAAAATTTTACAAATGAAAACTTAATTTGTGAAAATGAGGTTTTTTGCTCTACTTCAAATGGAGCAAGTATTAATTTAATTTCAAGAAGTCTTGGTCTTCCAAGGGAAACAGTTAGAAGAAAAGTCTCAGAATTAATAAAACTTAATTGGTTGGTTAGAGATAATCTAAAAATTTATGTTTCTAAAGAATGGAGAAAAAAAAATTTAAAAAACAATGAGATTATCCTCAAAGAATTAATTGAGCTTTCAAGAAAAATTTAAAACTATGAATAATATCCAATACATGATTATAAAGAATAAAAAAATAAATGATGTGATGGTACCTAGGGCTTATTTAGAGAAAAATGAATATAACACTAAATTAAGTTATGAAGAAATGATAAACAAGATAAACGTGAGAAAGAAGAATAAGAAAAAACTATTCTATTTTATATCAATTGTTTCTTCAATCTCATTAATTGTTGCAAGTTACTATTGGGTTTAATTTTTAAATTAAATTCAATATTTACAATAAGAAATAACATTTAAGTTTAAAGATTTTGTTGACTACGTGTTTACTCAGATTATATTCAAATTATGAGTTATCCGGAAAAAACTGAAAATGATGTACTGACAATTACAGTGAGTGGAGAAATAGATCTAGAAAATTCAGAAAACTTAAGGCAGCAAGTGCATGGAGCTTTAGATGATAATAAAGCTGTGTCAGTTGATATGAGCGCTGTAAATTACATTGATAGTTCAGGAATTGCAGTACTGATTGAAAGCAAACAAAGAGCTGGGGAAGGAAGTAAAGAATTTAAAATAGTAAAACCTAACGAAGCTGTAGTTTCAGTTTTAAAACTTGCAAAACTAACAAGTTTTTTTGATATCGAGAATTAATCCTAATTTTTTAAATTTAAACTCTCTTCTATTAGTCGTAATCTGCGTCAGTATCAATAGAGTCTGCGCCTGTATGCCATGCACCATGATCAGATAAGTTCCAACCACAATCTGCTTGGCCATCTGCAGCACTACTTGAAAAATATTTTCCGCCAATTGATTTGTGTGAATAATCTCCTGTGTCTCTATGAATAATCACTCTAAATCTAGCTTTTTCCATCGGGCATCCGCCGCCTGAACCATAACCTCCTGTAGATTTATAACAAAACATCTGTATCATTCCTCGTTTGTGGTTTGACCAAGACTCATTGTCAATTGTTATGCTAGTCTTATTAGGTTTCCATGGATTCTTAAATGTGGAGTTATCTGTACCTCCATCTAAGAAATAATTTTTCATTGAAATTAAAAATTGTTTACAGGTAGTATCTGAATTAATCATGTCACCAGTTAAATTACCTCCATCATCGTATTCAGGAGTAGCACTTCCAAGATCATTTTGAACAATAATAGTTTCAGTTTCCATATATTTTGTGATTGTTGCGTAATTTTGTTCTAAAACTTTTAGCCTAGTAGAGTCTACATAACTTTGATACCCAACAACACCAACCCCAGCTAACACACCAATAATTGCGACCACGACTAAAAGTTCGACTAGGGAGAAACCTTTTTGAATTATCTTCATGATAAAAAACTTATTATAAAATATTAAGAAGTGAAAGTACCTATTTTGGTTAATAAAAATTTATTTTTTAATAATAATAATTAATGATTTTCCAAATAAATTAAAAAATAATTTATCAAGCACCTTTGACAAAGGTATCAAAGAGTTCCAAATTTTAATTTTTTGATGAAAATTTTTTTTATAATTGTTTAAAAAAACCTTTGATATTAATGAAAGTAAATAACCAACACTATCATAATATTTCATTTGGTAGCTTGAGTGGTCAAGATTTTGTATTAAATCTTTAATACTTTTTTTATCATACCTTCTAAAGTGATTAACATCTTCATCAAATTTAGAATATAGATGCTGAAAAGCTGGAACATTAATAATCAATTTACCCCCTGATTTAAGTGAATTAAATGATTTATTAATCTCATCTAAATCATTTTGTATATGCTCTAAAACATCAAGATATAAAATAGTATCATAAGTATTAGGCGTGAGAGGAAACTCTTTATTTATTAATAATACGTTTTGATTATCATGGTATTTAGATTGTAGATTTTCAAATAAAATTTTTGAAGGTTCGAATAAATCAACTTTTTCTACTCTATCTAAATAAAGTTGTAAATTCTCACCATTACCAGGACCTATTTCAGCTGTATACCCACGGATATAATTTTTTATTAAATCGTTTTGATAGTTTCGAAAATTTTTAGAATTATCAAAATGTTCAAGCTCCCAGCCTTGATAATTAATTTTTGTCATAAATAGATAAGTTATTTATAATATAATATTTGTTTTACAATTTTTTTATTTTGATATTAAAAATTATGGTCTAATAGGTGTAATTATATTAAATATGATTGATAAACTAATTAATAATATTCAAAGAAACATTATTGGAAATGAGTTTAAGATTAAAATTTCCATAGCCACCATTTTGAGTGGTGGTCATATATTAATCGAAGATCTTCCAGGTACTGGCAAAACAACATTTGCAAAATCTTTAACTTCAGCAATGAACTTAAAATTTAAAAGAATTCAATTTACATCTGATTTATTGCCTAGTGATATTCTTGGATATACGTTTTTAAAAAATGATGAGTTTATTGTTAATAAAGGTCCAATATTTACAAACATTGTTCTTGCAGATGAATTAAATCGCGCAAGTCCAAAAACTCAGAGTGCTTTTCTCGAGTCGATGGAAGAAAAAACAGTTACAATCGATAAAGATACATTTGAACTTCCTAAACCATTTTCAGTTATTGCTACTCAAAACCCATCTGACTTATCTGGAACTTCACTATTACCCGAGTCACAATTAGATCGATTTACTATCTCGTTTTCTTTAGAGGAATTGAGTAAAGATCAAAGAATAAAATTATTAAAAAATGAATTAGATAATAATTTAATTCAATCTAATTTTTCAATTAATGAAGTAGTTGAAAATATTAATCAAATAAATGTAAATGATAATGTAATTGAGTATTTAGATAAAATATCTGAATATATTAAAAACAATTTTAGTAACACTCATATTTCTCCTAGATGTTTAAAACAAACTATTCATCTATCAAAATCGTTAAGTTTTCTTAACTCAAAGAAATATGTGACCTATCAAGAGATTAAAGATGTCTTACCATTTATACTTCGTCATCGATTGAATATTGTTGAAAAAAAAGAATTTATAGAATTCATGAATAATGAAATATTAAATAAAGTTCCATTACATGATGAAAAATAGTTTTTGGAAAAAAATTATTTTAAAAAAATCCTTAAAAAATCTTAATACTATAAGTCGAAAAAATTTATATATTTTTCCAAATTTAAGAGGTTTTCAAATTGCTGCTTTAATTTTTTTTTGTTTTGCAGTAGCTATTTTTTATCAAAATAATTTTGCATTATTGTTGTCAATTGTTCTTTTTTTTATCTACTTCATTTCAATTTTGATCTCTTATCAAAATTTACTCAATTTAGATTTATCAATTAATAATAAACTTCATTCAGCAAATAAATTTGTAAATTTAATTTACCAAATCAATGATAAACAAAATAGAGAAAGGCTAAATGTTAATTTTGATCTGGAAAACGAAACTACTAAAAAAGATATCAATGATAAAACAACAATTAATTTAAAATATAAATTTGATAAAAGAGGTAAAGTAGATACTCCTACTTTAAACATTCATTCTTTATTTCCTTTTGGAATTATAAAAACATTTACTAAAGTATCCTTTAAAGAGCGTTTAACTATCTATCCAGAGCCAATTAGACCTTCAAATGATATATTTGAACAATTATATCAACTTAATACTGATGAAGGGTTTGATTATGAGTTTGATAAAATAGAAGAAAACAAAGAAAATATTAATTTTTCAAAAATTTCATGGAAACATTCATCAATTAAAAAAAAACTTTATGAAAAAAAATTCAAATTTATTAATAATTTGCAGCATATAACAATAGATTTACAAAAGATAAATGCTGAAAACTTTGAAAAAAAACTTTCTTATGCCAGTTATTTAATTGAATATTTTTATCAATTAAAAAAACCATTTTTATTAAAGAACAAAGACTTTATTTCAGCAATTGCTTGTTCTTTAGATCATAGAAATAAACTTTTAACCTATCTTGCTAATGCCTAGAATAAATTTATTAAATTATAATTTTAATGCTTTAATAATACTGGTTTGTAGCTTTTTAGTGCTAATTCCTGAGATTGAATTTTCAACCAATATTTTTTTTCTAATATTATTCTTTTTTGCAGTTATTCAAAAAAGCTTTAGTTATAAATATAAGAAAGTATTTAGCTCTATTTTAGCTATAGCAACAATATACATTTTATTTGTCTTAAATGACCAAACTTTATCTAAAGAGTATTTTATCAATTTAATATTAGGATTAATATTTCTCAAATATTCAGAAATTGAAAAAAAAGAAAATCATTATTTTTTTGGATTTTCATGTGTGTTTTTAGCTGTTAGCTCTCTAGTATACGGCCAGGATTTAATCAGCTCATTTTTATCATTTATTATAATCCTACTATCAATCATTCATTTATATTCTTTAAATCAAACCAAAATTTTAAAATTAAACTTAAATAACCTTTTTAGATATTTTATATTTGCTTTAAGTATCATTCCAATTATTACAATTATTTATTTTGTCTTCCCAAGAGCAGAATTAAATATCAAATTATTTGAAACTAAAAAAAATCAATTAGGAATTCCTGATAAAATAAGTTTGGGTTCGTTTCAAAATATTTCAGATAGTGAAGAAAACGTTTTTATTTTTAAAACTAATATTCAAGATGAAGATAAAAAATACTATTTTAGGGTTAAGGTATTTGACAAATTAAGTATCAGTAAAGATTGGTTAAATTCTGAGTATAAAATACTATTAGCCCAATTTAAAGATAGTTTTACGGTTTCAAATTATATTAAAAGGCAAGATATTGATGCATCTTTAATAATGTTCCCGCACGAAAAAAAATGGTTTCCAAAATTAGCCAACTATAACTTTAAAAATTCAAATCTAAATTTAAACCTAATTAATAATACACTGACCACCAATAAGGTAGTGACCAACAAAAAATCTTATAAACTAATTTATGATAAGAGAGATGTAGCATATCAAAAAAAACTTTTAGATTTTTATACACTTTTACCTAACAATATTTCTCCAAAGTTAAAACAGTGGGCAAAAACAAACTTTGAAAATGCAAGTGATCCTAAGGATTATTTAGATAAGATATTAAACGAATTTAAAACTAATAATTTTTTTTACAACTTAACTCCAGTTAATCAAGGTAACGATTATGAAAATTTTTTTTTCAATACTAAAACTGGATATTGTGAGTATTATGCCGGAACCTTTACCATACTTGCAAGGTTAGTTGGTATCCCAGCTAGAATAGTTACTGGCTATTATGGTGGATCGTATAATAATATTGGTAATTTCTATACTTTTAAGCAGCGTGATGCCCATTCTTGGGTGGAAATATTTATTGATAATAATTGGGTTCTATATGATCCAACTCTTGCTGTGCCAAATGAAAATATTCTTAATTCAAACAATTCTAATTTTGAAAGTTTTGAGACATCTATAGTAAGTTCCAACAATGAACAAAAAATAAATATTAGTAGAGTTGGAATTTATTTTGAATATATCAATTATGTATGGACTAATAGTTTTTTAAGATATGATGAAAGATCTAGAACAAACTTTATTAAAGAAAAACTCTCTAACACAGATATGTACAAAACAATTTTCTTTATTTTATTTTCAATAATAGCCATCATTTATCTTATTAAGATAATATTATTTATTTATGCTAGAAACTTTTTGTACAAATTATTTTTTAATAAACTTAGAAAAAATAATAAGAATTTATCAAATTATATGACCCACCAAGAAATTTACAAATCTTTAAAAAATATAGATCAAAAAAGATTTGAACATTTGTTTAAACTTTATGAGCAAATTAAATTTGATAAAAAATATAAAATTTCATTTAAAAATTTTTACTCAATCAATTTTCAAATAATCAAATATGCTTACTTTAAATAATAATAAAGTAATATTTATTTCTTTAGCAGTTCTAATCTTTGCAATTCATCAAATAATGTTTCTATCTTATTTGAATATTGGATCTTTCCATTTTGACTATCAATCAGCTTTATCAAGATTAATATTTGGAAAAATTTGGTTTTTAAAGAATGGACTAACTGTTCCTTGGTTTACACCACATATTTGCTGTGGTGCACCTTTTTTTTCAAATCCACAGTCAGAATTTTACTCACCTATTCAATTTTTATTTCTTTTTTTAAAACCTTTAACAACATTTAAAGTTATTTTTTTTATATATTCCTTTTTGGGATATCTTGGCTCTTTTTTAATTTTAAGAAGAATATTTAAACTCACTAATAATGCAGCTTTAATTGGATCAACAATATTCCTCTTTAATCATTATTTTGCTTTTCATTATTTATCAGGACATATTGGTTGGGGTTTATTTTCTATTATTCCAATATTTTTTTATATTTCAGCAATATCTTTAGATCAAACCAATAAAAAATACTCTTTTTTTCTAATTACAAGTTCAGCATTAATTTTTGCAGTCATGATGCATAGTGGCGGTACTAGAATAATTATGGAAATTTTGGTTTCTGTATTTTTTTTAACTTTATTACATTTAATTAAATACAAAAATTATAAAATCATACTTTATGTTTCTATTAGTGTTTTAATTGGATTACTAATTTCTGCCTCTAAAATATATGCTGCATGGTCATTTGTAGAAGGTCTGTCGAGGAATGTGGCACCAATTTATTTTGATAGTATTTGGAAGTTTATTTCAGTTTTTTTTGACTTTTTCTTTTTATCACCACGAGAAAGTATAGAAAATGATGTTGGTTCAATTTCCGCTATTTTATCTATTGAAGAATTGTCATTTAATGTAACAATTTTACCTTTATTAGTTTTCATAATTTATCTAAGAAATTTGCCAAAATTTACTGATGATAAATTTAAATTAACTTTTAGTTTTATTCTATTCATAAGTGTTTTTATTCTAATTCTCCTAAATTTTTCAAATACTGCGCTTGGGTCAGTTGTTAGAAAAATACCTTTTATAACAAATGACTGGATATCCTTTAGAATGCTTGCTCCATTAATAATCCTATTTTCAATACTTACCGCAATGATGTTTGATAAAATTTCTTTTAAGAAAAATGATATTTTAACTATATTTTTCTTATCAATCATTATTATTCAAAATTTATCTTTTGATAGAAATAAATTATATAATATTTTTTCACACACAAATCTGAAAGACTTATTAAATTATGAAGTATCAAGATCAAATATAGATGAGTATAATATTGAAAAAATTCTAACAATTTTAGACAAAGACTCTAAAGTAGATGGTCCTAAACAACATGATTTTTTTTTAGAAAATCAATCTATTCAATTCTGCTATTTTTCAGTATTTGGCTATGATTTAGAGGCACTTAAACCTATTGTAAAACCTTTAATATTTAATCATCATGAAATATGGAACATAAAACCTGAATTTTCAAATGATCAAAGTGTTAATCAAACCATGAATGTATATAAAGGAGATCCTTTCTTTGAAAGAAATGGAAATCTTAATTTTATTAATCCTTCATGTTATCTAAATCCTGAAGAAAATAATTGTAAAGATAATTTTCTATTTAAGGCAACTTATAAAGAAGAATTAACCAAATTTTTAAATTACAAACCTTTTGAATTTAAACAATTAAAGTTACAAATAATTTTTAATTATTTAAGCTTAATAACTTTTATTTTTACTTTAATTTCTTTATTTTTATTTTTTATTAGAAATAAAAAAAACCCCCTCTAAAAAAATTTAAAGGGGGTTTAATAAAAATTTAATTTTAACTTAATTTACTTAAGTTGAAATTCTTTTGCTTTATATTCTCCAGTACTTCCTGCAGAACCATCTTCTGTGTAGTACTCTACCAAGAAATATCCTGAAGTTGATGCTGCTGCAAAAATTCCTCCTGAAGGAATTACCGCACCATTAATCGTTGTGTCAGCAGCTGGAAAGAATCTAACGTTCACTTGACCCTTTTTAACGTCTGCAGCAGCGGAACTAAATACTATTTGATTTCCACCAGCAGCGTCATAAGGGTTTTTAAAAGCGTTTCCATATCCATCAGTCGCAAAGTAACAAGTTAGTCCTTCTACAAAGTCAGCCAACGTATTACTGTAAACTGTGTAAGGAGTTAATGAAGAACAAGAACTTCCTGCGCTAATTGCGCCAGATACTGTTTGAATATTGTTGTTTAACAGAGTTAGTTCTGTTTCAACAAATCTTTTTACTGAGTTAAAGTTAGCAACAGCTACCCTACTTTTAGCAGAATCTGTATAACTTTGATAACCCACAATCCCAACACCAGCTAATACACCAATAATTGCAACAACAACCAGAAGCTCAACTAGTGAGAAACCTTTTTGAAGTGTTTTTTTCATAATTATGTTTTTCCTTATTTTAAAGAATTATATATATATATATGAAGTCCTTCTATCAATTTTGCTTATGATGTAAATCATAAAAAATGGCATTTAAACCTTGCAATATATAAGTTTTTTGTCGCCCATTTTGGGGGCAATTAGTTTATAGTGATTTTAACTAAAAAAATTCATAAAAAATTTTTTTACGATATTAACCAGTAAGCTAAAAAAATTACTAATTTAAATTAAGTTAAAATTAATTTTTAAAAAAAAACTAAATGAAACTAACTGAGCAACAAAACAAAGTATTTGAATACATCATCTATTTAATCTCATTTGGTTTTTTTTTATTTTTTTTTGGACATACTTTGGATTATGGAAGAACATATGACGATTTTGCTTTAGTAGATCGTTTTACAAAATCACCTGGGGATGCCAAGCTAATTGCAAGTTTTTTCTATGCAAAATTTCATTTTTATCCTGTATATTTTTTAACACATGAATTGGATAATTTTTTAACTTTTTTTCTAAATTTTAACGGAATTAATGTTTTAAATTCAAAAATAGCTAAATTTACAAATATTTTTTTACACGTAACTAATAGCTTTCTAGTTTTCTTATTAATTAAAAAAATTTTCAAAGTCGAAAATAACTTAAGAAGCAATACATTATTTTTTTTAAGTTCTTTAATTTTTTTATTTCATCCTATTACATCACAAATTATTTTTAATATCACTACCCGAAATGAAAGCTTAGCTTTATTTTTTGGACTTTTAACATTCATATATTGTATCTCAAATGTTCATAATAAAAGATTTATAAATTATTTTTTTAT
>NZ_JBNAIL010000003.1:0-4529 GCF_052048195.1 Candidatus Pelagibacter sp. HIMB123
AAAATAAAAGAAATATTTACAATATCAAAAAAGTAGAAGGCCAAAAATATTTAATTGATGGCACTTTATTTAATGCAAATTCTTTAATTTCTAATTTGCTAGATACCGATGAGAAAAAAGAAAACAATCTTTTTGAAAATAATATAAGTATGGACCTAAATTTTGATGAAGTTTACTTGGATAAAATATACTTTGTTAAGGATTTAAAAGGAAAGATAAATATTATTAATAACAAAGTAGATGAAGCCGATATTTTAGCCTTTTATAACAATTCACAAAATATAAAGTTTACAATTAAAACAAATAATCAAGGTGAAAAAATTACTACCCTTTTCTCATCTAAGGCAAAACCCCTAGTAGATAGATATAAATTTATTAAAGGATTTAAAGATGATAGAGATGGATATTTAGACTTTTACTCTTTGAAAAAAGATGGAGTATCAACTTCTAAATTAGTAATTGATAATTTTAAAGTTAAAGAAATTCCAGTGCTAGCCAAGTTATTGGCTCTTGCATCTCTTCAAGGAATAGCGGACTTACTTACAGGAGAAGGGATTAGGTTTACAGATCTTGAAATGAATTTTACCAATCAAGATAAACTTATGAAAATTCAAGAATTATATGCAATTGGGCCAGCAATATCTATTTTATTAGAAGGATACATTGAGGAGGATAAATTAATCAGCTTAAGAGGAACCTTGGTTCCAGCGACAACAATCAATAGATCTATTGCTTCAATACCTTTGCTTGGAGATCTATTGATTGGAAAGAAAGTGGGTGATGGTGTTTTTGGAGTCAGTTTTAAAATTAAGGGCCCACCTAAAGATTTAGAAACCACTGTAAATCCTATAAAAACTCTAACACCCAGGTTTATTACTAGAACTTTAGAGAAAATTAAAAAAAATTAATTTAATTCTATTTTAATATGTCTTTTTTTTCCAAGGGAAAGTTTAAGATAATTATCTTTAAATAAATTCTTATTGATTTCGAATTTTTCATCTGAAATAACATCATCATTTATTTTTACTGCATTCCCTTTTATAAGTCTTCTGATTTCGCTTTTAGAGTTTTCTAGTTTAGATAATAAAACGAGGTCTACTATATTTATTTTTTCTTCTATTTTATTTGATTGAATATTTACTTTAGGTAAGTTCGAACCCAGAGTGTTTCCAGAGAAAGCTTCTTTTGCTGCTTGCTCAGAATTTTTAGCTGCTTCTTTTCCATGTAACATTTCTGTGGTTTTATTAGCAAGTAGTATTTTTAATTCATTTATATTTTTATCTTTAATTGTTTCTATTTCCTTAATTTCAATTTCAGTAAACATTTTTAAAAATTTAATTACATCTCTATCATCTATATTTCTCCAAAATTGCCAATAATCATAAGCTGATAAGTATTTTTCATCTAACCAAATAGCCCCACTTTCAGTTTTTCCCATTTTAGCACCAGTTGCTAGTGTAATTAATGGAGTTGTTAAACCAAAGGTTTGATTATTAGAATATCTTTTAATTAACTCAACACCATTAACAATGTTCCCCCATTGATCTGAACCTCCAATTTGTAAGACGCAATTTTCTTTCTTATTTAATTCTAGAAAATCATATGCTTGTAAAATCATATAATTAAACTCCATATAGCTTAGAGATTGTTCTCTATCTAATCTGAGTTTTACACTATCAAATGTTAGCATTCTATTTATCGTGAAATGTTTTCCGATATCTCTCAAAAACGAAATATAATTTAAATCTTTAAGCCAAGTATAATTGTTTACAAATATTGGCTTTGTGTTCAGATCATCATTATCTAAAAATTTTTTTAAAATATTTTTGATATTTTTAATATTTTTTTCAATCTCATCTTCACTTAATATTTTTCTAGTTTTATCTTTGCCAGATGGGTCCCCAATTCTTGTAGTTCCTCCACCAAGTAAAACTATTGGTCGATGTCCATTTTTTTGAAGTAGTCGTAAACACATTATTTGCAGTAAGCTACCGACATGTAAGCTTTCAGCTGTACAATCAAAACCTATGTAACCTTTAATCTTTTCTTGATCTAATTGTTTAGATAATTCATCTTCACTTGTACATTGATAGAAAAAACCTCTATCTTTAAATTCTTTTAAAAATTTATTCATAAGTTTATAGTTACAATATACAAATTTTTTTTAAAAAACATATCAATGAAAAAAAAATTATATACTGCAATTGGACTAATGAGCGGAACATCTATGGATGGTATTGATTTATCTATAATTAGCTCAGATGGATACGATGAATTTTCAAATATTTTAGATGATTATTATGAGTATGATAAAAATATTCAGGATCAGTTAGTTCGATTAAGAGATTTAGTCTTAACAAAGAAAGATTTTTTACAAAATTCAGAAAAATTAAGAGAATTAGAGCGTAATTTAACTCTTTTTCACGCTGATGCAGTTAATCAATCATTAAAAAAATATAGTGATCCCATTGATTTGATAGGTTTTCATGGTCAAACAATTTTTCATAACCCAAAGGAAAAAATTACCAATCAATTAGGAGATGGGAAATTGTTATCTCAAATGATCAAAAAAAAAGTCATATATGATTTTAGACAAGCAGATATTCAAAATAATGGACAAGGTGCACCTTTAACTCCAATTTTTCATCACATTTTATCAAAAAAAATTAATAAAAATTTTAATATTAAATTTCCAATAGGTTTCTTGAATATTGGCGGTATCGCAAATGTTACAAAAGTTATTAATGATACAGATAATTTTCAAAATAATCTTTCTGCTTTTGATATAGGCCCTGGTAATTGTTTAATTGATGAATGGGTAAGAAAGAATTCAAATAAAAAATTTGATAAAAATGGTGAACTAGCCAATTCAGGGAGAGTTGATCAATTAATTCTTAATCAGGCAATAGATAATTTTAAAATAAATTCTTACTCCCAATCATTGGATATTAAAAATTTTGATATATCCTTTGCAAGAGGTTTATCTTTAGAAGATGGTTGTGCTACTATAACAGACTTTACAGCATATTTAATTGCAGAAGGGTTAAAATATATTAGTAAAGAAAATAGTATTACATTTTTACTCTGTGGTGGTGGTAGAAAAAATAACAATCTAATTAATCGTATACAAAATTACATATCAAATGAAAATTATATTAATTTGGAAAGTATAGATAATTATAATTTAAATGGTGATTATATTGAATCCCAGGCATTTGGATTTTTAGCTATAAGGTCTTTTTTAAATTTACCAATTTCTTTTAACGCAACAACTGGGTGCAAAGATTTTACAGTGGGTGGAAAACTTGTAGAAAATTTTTAATATAATGCAGTTTCTTTTTTTATATATTTATCAAGATTTTTAATTAAAGAATCACTTGTTTTTGAAAAAAAGTGATTAGCCTCTGATATTGCATTAAATTCTACTTTAATACCTTTTTGTGCACTTAATCTTTTATCAAGTTCAGTAATATATTCTACTGGTACCAATTCATCTTTTTTACCGTAAGCAACCAAACCTGAAGTTGGACATGGAGATAAAAAAGAAAAATCATAAACATTTGGTTGAGGTGAAATTGCTATAAATCTGTTTATTTCTGGTCTTCTCATTAATAATTGCATTGCAATCAAAGATCCAAATGAAAATCCTGAAACCCAACATTGTGAATTGTCAAAATTTTCTCTTTCTAACCAATCTAAAGCAGCTGCTGCATCTGCAAGTTCGCCTTGACCATTATCAAATTCTCCATCACTTTTGCCAACACCTCTGAAATTTACTCTGCAAACCGAAAAATCATTATCCATAAATGTATGAAAAGTATCTACTACTACTTTATTATTCATAGTTCCTCCATATTGAGGATGGGGCTGTAATACTAAAGCAATCGGTGAAGTATTTTTTTTACTTTTATAATATTTAGCCTCAAGTCTTCCTGCAGGACCAGGTATAAATATTTCTAAAATTTTATTATCCATATGCGATATTGATTATTATTCTCAAAAAAAATGTACGTTTATCATAAGTCAGCGACAATATGTTAGTTTTTTTTTATACTCTAAACTTGACCATTTTAGTCAAGTATGTATAAAAACCCACAATTTAAGGGTAAAAAATGAAACTTACATCAAAAGGTAGATATGCTGTCATGGCATTAGTTGATTTAGCTAGGTTTGATAATATCAATCCAGTATCACTAAGAGATATATCATTAAGACAAGGTATATCTTTAGATTACCTAGAGCAAATTTTTTCTAAATTAAAAAAAAACGAAATTGTTAAAAGTATAAGAGGAACGCAAGGAGGATACGTTCTTAATAAAAATCCAAATGATATAAAATTAACAAATATTTTCCATGCTGTAGATGAGAAAGTAAAAACTGTTCAATGTAAAAAAGAATCAAAAAGAGGATGTAATGGTAAAGCTACAAAATGCATAACACATAATCTTTGGGATGAATTAGAGATACATATAAATACATTTTTTGAGAACAAAAGTTTGCAAGACTTAATAAAAAATAACAATGAAACA